>JAIECF010000189.1 GCA_029068655.1 Muribaculaceae bacterium
ATTTGATTATTAATTATTTCAGGGAAGACTTTGCCTGATATAAGGCGTTGAGATTTGAATTTTTGCTCAAATTAATCCAACATTAGGGAAATCTCAAAGTTTCTGTTCTGATTTAGTGCAGAATTTACAGACTCTCCTAATGGTTTTATCATAGCATATGGTACCACCCTCCCATTCTCCTCTTTAACGTCTGAACATGGCATAAGAAACTCGATCCTGGTATATCCATACTTTAAGAAAATCTCATCTATTATTTCTCGCTTACTTACGTCTCGTGACAGATTGTTTGTTTGTGAATGTTCTTCGTATTCAAGAAGGTTCTCTATATCATAAACTCCTACTATTCGGACCATGTCTTTTTTGTTGTCGATAGGCTGAGGAAACACGACAGCCCTCACGTTTGCGAGAATCGGATATTTTGGGTCAAACGATGGTTTGGTCAAAAAAAATGAATTCTCGTTTTCTGACATTATTGTGAGAAAATCCTCTGAGGAATGCACTATAGAAGGAGGATTACGTCTCTCATCAATTTTTCTGCACTCTTCTGCAAGATCCTTCAGAAAATAATCTTTATCAAAGAAATCTTTGATTGTATAAATATTCATTTTCTCGACAGACCGATCAGACAGATCAAATGGCCTTTTGTACTCTGTTCGTGTCATGAAAGAAGAAGTCTTATACCCTTTCTTGTGATAATATTCCCTCAGTTGATCATCGGCTGGAATTAGAAAAGTCATTTCATATCCTCGTTCTTTAGCTGCCATCTCAGCCTCCTCCATTAGTTGTGACATTATTCCCCTTCTTCTCCATTCAGGTTCTGTGGCAAGTCCGCAGAGATAAAATCCTATAATAGTTTTTTTATCTCCGGTCTCTTCTAACATGTTAAATAAATAAGACACGCCTAAGAGTGCTGCTATCAGACGATCTCCATCGTATCTGACAAAACTATTATCTAAAGTAAAATATGCGTCAAAAACGAGATCTATATAGCGTTTGGAGTCGTGGAATGTTTTTTCCCACAACTTAACCATATCTCGTTTTCTTTTCTCATATTCTTTAAGTTCGTCCATCATTGCAGAAGGTAAGATTCAAGATCTGATTCTTTTTCCACCAGGCATTCAGTTGGCAGTCCTCTTACAAATCTGGCTATTCCTTCCAATGTGTTTACAGTAAGATTCAGCATCCAGGGGTAGACTTTGTCGTTAGTGAGGGAAAGAACTGATTCCGACCCCGGATATTCTTCTTTCATCAGCATAGCTCCATAGTTTGTGAGCCTTACCTTAATATCGTATATGGGTTTGGTAGGATCGAAAACAAAACCGAATATATCAGGCCTCAGTTCTCGTTTGGAGCTGGAACTTTGCGTGCAGTTCTTTTCAAGGATTTTTGCATCTTTCCATCTAAGTGTCTTAAACAGACGCACGTCGCGTAGAGTTGTGTCATAAGCCAATATACATTTAGACTCCGGAAAGACCTGAAAAACCTCTATTTCACGATCTTTGACACCGCTTCGTGAGGTATATTCCTTAAGCAGAACTCGTTTCTTTGAGTTTCTTGCCTCGTATATGGCAGCCATTCCTACACCTTCTTTTCCTCCGGCATGTTGATATTTCTTCAGAAGTGTCTGTTCTCTTACCGTATGACTCATTGGAACTGTAGCTCCACTTGTACGGATATATGATTCTTGTATATCATCCGGTCTATGGCAGTCAGGGTGGAATTGAACCATATCTCCACGATAACTGTCTACATGAATGCGCAATATCTCTTGTCCCTCGTTATTAGTCTCTATATTATATGTTATGTTTGCTGTAGTTACACTTTTCTTTTGGGCTCGCGATTTATATGCAATGAATGCATTATCAATTATATTCTTCAGATAAGTTCTATATCTATCTGAATTGGCTTCAAGTATTCTATGGTCTTCGTAAAGAAGCTCTATATCACGGGCTATTCCCGAAGCTATTCCGTTATCCCGCACTCCAAGAAGCAGTTCTCCTCCTGTAGTAGAGTTAAGGAAGCCGCATACAGTCTTTAGGATAGCCCATTTCTGCGTATCTGGTTCGTATTCTGCATGTCCCTTGAGTTTATTTTTGGGTGGACATACGGCCGAGGTTTTGAATTCAAGAGTATCGCTCTCCACGCCATAATAAGTTGTGAGATCAGGACTTTTGTATTGATCATCTACGTCCAATACTTTGGCCAGTTCAAGCTTTATCCTTGCGATTTCCCTGTCGTCAATCTTCCCTATGAGTCTATTAGAGGCATCTATGAGACCGTCTACTGTATCTTCGATATTTTCCTCAGTAAGAATCCGATCCGATGCATGTCCGATTTCTGGCTCTTTATAATTTCTGATCTTTTCAATTATTCTTCTGTGCTTTTCAACTTCCGGAATACCTTCAAGTGTTGGAGAGGGAGAAAGTGCGATTGAAATCGGTGATGCACCGGCAGCGAAACGCGCCACTGCGATTTGATATTCGAGCTCATGTCGTATGTAAGCACTCATGGAATAGTCTCCTGCAGCGATTGAAAGCATAAGCGCAGTTTGAAGGCATGTAAGCCTTGGCATAGTATCCGAGAGCAGGTTCTGATGACTCATGAGGATGTTGCTTATGATGATCACTCCATTGGCACTCGTCTCGTCAATACTGCTCAGAGAATCCAGTTCTGGTACATAGTCATGGCAGTATTTAAGATATTTATTGAAAAGAAAATCAAATACGTCGTGTTCATACGATGCCAAATCTGACTCAGGTTCTTCTTCTCCGTTGAGAACCACTGTATCGGCAAACATTCCATTGACAAGTACCTTTCTGTTCATAGACTTGACACTACATACACGCACGTCAAGCGAAATATGTTGATCTTTTGCGAAAAGAATGTCGTCGTTGGTTATGTGTCCCATGATATTTACTATCACCCCTTCGTCTGTAAGCCATTGTGTTCCTGCTGAATAATCACAAAGATACACTGCGGGAATCGTATCCCCTCTCAGAAGATTGGCATATTCCTCATAGAACTGCGAAAATCCTCCGTTAAGAGTAAAGCTAAATTCCAGATCATCGGGGGTATATTCAACCAATAAAACCATCCCTGTCCTGAAATGAGTTACTAAGTGATTTATATTAAAATATTTAAGACATTCAGTTAGATTAATGTTCACCTTTCCCTTAATTTTGGCATACTCTGGATGTATAGATTCAGCCTCAATTTTAACACCATAATTGGATTTGACTACAACAGGTATTATAGCTCCTGCCGGATGCTTCTTTTTGTTTTCTGTCTGGCTTGTCTTTACTCCTCCCTGAGCTCTCGTCATGAATGTCATACCCTCGGCTATATCTTCCACGGTAGAAGGACTTTTCATATGGTCACTCTTAGGAAGAAGAATGCTGATGTTTTGTCCGATTTTTAAATAGGGAGTAAGGTTTACGTTTCCATTAAGAAATTCCTTTTTATTGACAGGCGCAGTTAATACAGAATCCTTGGTGAAGATTACAGTTCCCTTTCCTTCATACAGACATTCTGTACCGTTTTCTACATCGAATTTAGTCCGCGAGATGTTGTGGAGGAGACTTATAGGTTTAAAGTTATCCTCATTTTCTATATCGTCCCATTTTATACCGAGAATCTTAATAGGTGATTTTCTGACGCAATTGACTGTGACGTATATGAGTTCATCTGCTATATCTGTATGCGGCATCTTTCTGGCCACTACAAGTAGGTTTAGTAATCGTGCAAGTAAAGTATGACGATCTTTACCAATTTTCTGAGATGCTATTATTGCGGCTGCTATGATTCTGTAGGCTAAGATGTCCGGTACAATGATTTCCGAACCCGAGAGTTTGAATTGTCGAGATGTGATAAAGGAATTGGTAATAGAGTTCTCAGAAAGTTCCTCGGCTAAGTCCACGAGATATCTGCAGGTAGTCAGGAATTCTCCGTTACCATCTTTGGTCCCGTCATATCTAAATGCTCTTAGGTAATATAATAACTTTTCAAAATTCTCGATAATATATTCTTTTCTGATTTCAAGCCAGAATTCCGGTTGTAAGTTTCTATAATCTGCCATAATATGAGTTTTTTATATTGACTATTGAAATGAGAGAGGAAGAGCCGCTTACCATGTGATGATTTTATTTCAATCTGAGGAATGAGTAGCCGAATCTTTCAGCTGCCGATCGTTCAAGTTCTTCTCTGAATTCTGGGGCAGCGACCGAAATAAGAAGTTTCGCACGCTGAGCGAGGTTTTTGCCTCTGAGATCTACAGCTCCATATTCTGTTACGATATAATTGGTCTGAAAGCGGGTAGTGACAACTCCCGCACCCTCAGTAAGGACTGGCTTTATCTTGTTGACACCTTTGGAAGTCTTTGAAAGCATAGCAAGGAATGAAAGTCCTCCTTCCGAAAGTTGTGAACCATATACAAAGTCATGCTGTCCCCCGATTCCGGAGAATATTCTGGTTCCGATTGAGTCCGCGCATATTTGTCCTGTAAGATCGATTTCAAGACATGAATTGATACTTATCACATTAGGATTCTGTGCTATGATATATGGATTGTTGGTCCATGCTACATCCTTAAAGATGATATCGCGGTTACCGTCCATATAGTCGTATAGCTTTCTCGATCCAAGAGCAAGTGACGCCACTGATTTTCCTGGCATCACCTTCTTTAGGCTATTGTCTATGATGCCTTTCTCAAGCAGAGGGAGTACACCATCTGTCATTGCCTCGGTGTGGAGTCCGAGATGCTTATGACTCTTCAGGGCGCGAATCACGGCATTGGGAATTCCTCCGACTCCGATCTGAAGTGTAGCACCATCTGGAATAAGATCGGCAATATAATTTCCTATCTTTATCTCGTCTTCGGTAGGTGTGGCGGTAGGAACTTCCACCAAAGGATCGCCTACTCTTACAGCAGCTGTGAGATCATTGATATGAATCACCGGATCACCATAGCTGAATGGCATATGAGGATTGATCTGAGCAATGACCCTGTCGGCACACTCGGCGGCGGCTGTAGCAAGATCGGCCGATACGCCGAAACTGACAAATCCGTCTTCATTTGGCATTGAGCAGTTTAGAAGAGCCACGTCCACCCTGCAGGTGCCATCGCGCATCAAAGCAGGGACCTCACCCAAAAAACGGGGAATAGTGCTTCCGAAACCTTCTTGAATCCAGCGCCTGACTCCGTTTGATACAAAGAAACTTTCTACATTGAAAGCATCCAGATACTCTTTCCTGCAGTATGGAGCCTCTCCTTTGCATACAGCGAAAGCAGAGTAAAGAGTTACATTGTGAAGTTCATTGCCACGCTCGGCCAAAGCACGACAAAGCACCTCCGGTGTGGAGGTGCTGCCTTGTATGAATACGTGATCACCGTTTTCTATAAGTCTTACGGCCTCTTCAGCGGTCATATATCTTGGATTAATGTTCATGCTTGAATGCCTTTAGTCGTTGGTTTAGAGTTTCAAAATCATCTTTGGAGGAAAGCGTTGAGACGCATATCCTCACCCCTTCCTGTTCCGACCCTGTGGATGATAGGGTTATGGCCGATACTCCGTGGCGCATAAGTTCGTACTGAAGGGTCTTGCCGTCTATACCGTCAAATCCAACAGTGAAGAAGAATCCATCTGATATCGGTTGGTCTCCATCCATATCATAGACAACATGGAATCCATTGTCAATAAAGCACTTCTTCATGATAGCGGCTCGTCTAGCATATTCAGATGTATCCTTGACGAAATCAAGCTTGCCATCACATGCGGCGTTCATCATCGCAGCCAATGCGTGCTGCGCCGAGTGAGAAGTCCCGGAACTTGCAGTATATAGCACTCCAAAAATATATGCATCTCCGAACGCAGGCATCTCATAAAAGTTAGTGAAAGTCTCATATTGGCGTTCATACACTTGTCTACTCATGGCCGCTATAGCTATTCTTTGCCCTGCATAACTGAAAATCTTAGAGCCTGACACAAGCATGATAAAATTATCTGTATATTTCCCTACACTCGGAATGTAGGGTGGCTCGTATGGATGACTGAAATCAGTACGGAAGTCCATTCCGAGATATGCCACATCCTCCAAAACTATCACATCATGCTTTGTAGCCATTCGACCTATAATCTCGAGCTCTTCTTCCGTTAGGTTGATCCAGGCTGGATTATTGGGATTAGAGAAAAGCATTCCGGTGATGTTCCCTTTCGATAGAATCTCTTCAAGTTTCTCTTCAAGGGCCTTTCCACGATAGTTATAAATGTCAAACTGTTCTATGCCTATGCCAAGAACCTTTGCCTGATGTCTCTGAGCAGGAAATCCCGGATTAAAGAAAAGCATAGTATCCCGTCCGGGTAATCTCTGGCTTAGTAGTAATTGAAGCGTAAAGCTCGCTTGCATTGAGCCAACTGTGGGCACGATTGCTTTTTCAGGAATATCGATGTCCATAAATGCCTTTACAAACCGAGTGCCTGCCTTCTTCAGTTTAGGAATTCCATTGATGGCTGGATATTTATTAGCAACTCCTGTACGCAAAGCGTCTATTTCTGCCTCTATGCCTATTTGGGAGGAGGGTAAACCGGGGTTGCCCAGCTCAAGATGAACGAACTTTTCATCTGCTTCTTTTTCAAGTTCACCTGAAAGCGCTACTATTTGCCTGATTGTAGCTGTAGATATGTCAAGGATTCCAAGGTTAGATGCAGTCCGGTCAAGTATATCATGTGATAATGGAAACATAACTGTTTAGTGTTTTTTTGCTATGAATGACTCAGCTTTCTCCCTTCCGGCTCTGAACGCCTTTATATTGGCTTCCACTACAGCTTCACCCTTGCTGGAAAATACACTTCTGACGGCAGCTTCGATCTTATCCGGTGTTAACTCGATAAAGTGTGACGACGCACCCAGAAGCACCATATTGCTCGATCTTGGAGAAGCGACTTCTTTCGCCATCTCCTCCATATCGAATGCAATGAGGTTGCCTCCCTTTACGAGTTCTCCTTCAATCAGCTCCATTTCCGGGTAATTTGGAATATTCACGAACGGAGCTGTCGAAGTTACGATCCAGCCATCAGGAGAAAGCGTCGGAAGATATCTCAGAGCCTCCATAGGCTCAAGGCTTATAATAAGATCAGCTTTCCCATATGGGATAAGGTCGGAATTAATAGGTTTGGAAGAGATGCGCAGATTTGATTGCACGTCACCGCCCCTTTGGCTCATACCATGCACTTCTGCCTGTTTTATATTGAGTCCTTCCTTAAGGGCAGCCACTCCAAGAATAGTAGCGACACTCAGTATGCCCTGTCCTCCGACTCCTGCAAGTACTATATCTGTTTTCACGATTGTTCTTGTTGAATTCTGGGTTGTATGATAAATTGACTGCTCGCAAAAAAAAAGTCATTCAGTAGTTTTAGGACCTCGATGAGCTCCGTGTCGGCGCGCTGTCTGGATACACTCTCTGCGCGATACCACAACAGAAAGCCCTTTGTGTTCAATAGCTTTCTTAAACAGCTCTACCATTTCGTCATGATTTTTAGGAAGGGAATCGATCGTGTGGAGATGTTCAGGCTTAACTCCGATTCCTTGACATATTTCTTCTATTTTTCCTGTGCCTTGTGAATCCTGACCACCGGTCATTCCTGTTGTCAGATTGTCGGAGATTATTACAAGTATATTACTGTCCTCATTCACTGCATCCAGCAGACCTGCCATACCTGAATGGGTGAAGGTGGAGTCACCTATCACGGCAACCGACGGATGCACTCCTGCTTCCGATGCGCCTTTTGCCATCGTGATGGATGCACCCATGTCAAGCACTGTGTGGAGTGCCTTGAAAGGAGCGAGATAGCCTAACGTATAGCAGCCGATATCGCCGAAAACGCGTGCATCTGTATAGCCTTCAAGAGCATCGTTGAGAGCTTGATACACATCTCGATGCCCGCATCCCTTACAAAGTGATGGAGGACGCGCTACAGTGATTTTGCATGCCTCTCTGATCTCTCCCGCCTTGATACAGTCCAGTTCCGGACATACCTTAAGCAGACATTCAAGGATGTGGTCAGGATTCAGTTCACCTGTACGCACAAGACTTCCGTCAAGTTTTCCATATATCTTCTTGTTTGAATCAAAGATTCCGCGCATTGCCTTTTCTATGAAGGGTTGTCCTTCTTCGATGACAAGGAGTTCACGGCACTCCTCTGCAAGTCCTCGGAGCATGACTTTGGGCATAGGATACTGGGAAATCTTTACAGTTGGGAAGGGACATCCTTCCGGAAAGAGTTCATTGAGGTAGTTTGCCGCTATTCCGCTTACTACTATCCCAAGTGAATGATTCTTACCCGGAGAATAGATGTTAAACGGTGATGTCTCGGAAGCCATCTCCAGCCTGTCGTATACCTTGATCAGCTCCTTATAGCGTACTCTTGAATTGCCGGGCATCAGCACCCATCTTCTTCCATCTTCCGGGAAATGGATCTCGTTTTCCGGTAAAGCTTCAGTTGCGACATCAACTGTGGCTCTTGAATGGCTGAGCCGGGTGACAAATCTTACTATTACCGGAATTTCAAACTTCTCTGAAAGTTTGAAACCATATTCAGCCATATCATATGCTTCTTGCTGATTGGATGGTTCGAGGACGGGAATAAACGCGAATTCACCATAGAAACGTGAGTCCTGTTCGTTTTGCGAGGAGTGCATGGAAGGATCATCAGCCACAGCAACAAGCATTCCCCCATTGGACCCGGTCATTCCCGAATTGACGAATGCATCTGCGCAAGCGTTCAGACCAACATGTTTCATGGTGACGATGGAGCGTTTCCCTGCATACGACATTCCCAGTGCCTCTTCATAGGCTGTCTTTTCGTTGCTTGACCAGTGGGAATGAATTCCTCTTTCCTTCGATAAAGGATTGGCTTGTATGAATTCCATGATTTCGGTAGAAGGTGTGCCGGGATATCCATACGCGCCGCTCATGCCCGCATTGATCGCCCCCAAGGCAAAGGCTTCATCACCCAAAAGGAGTTTCTTTATCTTCATGTATTAGGTCATTTTGATAGTGGTTAGAGAATATTGTCAGCATATACTGACCTTCTATGTTGCAAATATACAAAAAAAATCCCAGACTATCAAGTATTATGCCCTATAACATAAAAAAATCCCAGCCCTTCATCCACTGGGTTGGGATTTTTCTTTATTATTGAGACTGCATTTAAATGTGCAAGAATTCAGTACTGTTTATATTTCTATTCTTGTCGTTTTAATTCGAATGATGTGGCCGAAAGCCAAGTCCCATCCCATGTCTGGGTTGGAGACACATTCGTTACTCCATAGCGAATAATGCTGTCAGTATCTATAGTGATGTTTTCAATCAAAATGTCTGACCATCCATATCCTTGAGAATTATTAACTTTAGCAAGATGGTCCAGATAATTTCTGTTAGGTAATACTTTTAATGTATCAGCTTTCAACGTCAGCTCAGCATCCTTCCAGACACTTCCCCCTTTATTTCCGCAAACGGGAATAGGTGAACTATATCGAGTGCCATTACCATTGAATGCGAATATTTCACCTCCGTTTCCATTTGCTCTTCCTTTCACCTCAAGATTATATTTTCCGGGCGCCACTTTTTGAATGCGTTCGACTTCATATTCCATTCCTAATCCTTCTTGTTCTCTACCGGCATCAAGATATGTTAGACTCCGATCTCCGGAGAAATGCTCACCAGAATTCATATAATTTTGGATGTTTTTCCCTTTTACAACATTCCATCCGGCCTCTGTCAGCTGAGTCTCTTGTTTTCCCTTCTTTATTCTTATTTTTTCTGTTTTTGTATCTTCTTGTGATAGGTATCTATGGTATCTGACAGCATTCCCTCCTATTTTAGATGAACAAGCAGTACATACGACGATAGATATCATCCATAACAGCATACATAGAATTCTTAGTGATGAACTCAACGGCCTAACTCGACCAAGAATCTTAAAAATGAAATGAACTGTTAAATAGAGTGTTAGTGAAATAAAGGTCAAAAGGCTTATTAACGATACCAATATCAACCAATTTGGATTACTATCTAAAATCACCAAGATAGGAAAATCTTCTCCGAAAATTTCACGTGATGATGTCCAAGGATATGAAAAAACACCTATGATGCTCAGGACTATGACCATAAATGCTATGCAACATGTGATCAAAAGTGATACTTCCAATCCATAACATAGCCATTTGATAAATGTAACTAATCCCGAAGTAAGATGACCATCTTTATTCTTATTGGAATCCTGTGAAAAAAGCTCCTTGGTAGATGTAAGGAATTCGTCACACATGTTGGAGAGATTTACTTGTTCTCCTTTCATTTGTAGACGCTCTGCCGGATTGGCAGCCAAGGATATAGATCCCCAGCATACGAAATAAGCGGCAATAAGCAGAAGGATTACCGGTAGAGTATCGGGCATATTGAATAATAATCCGAAAATTATCAGAATATAAGCTAATCGTAACCACAGTGGATTTATACCAAGGTAACATCCGAATCCGCCGAATACTCCTCCCAGCAACTTATGTTCCGGATCCCGGAAAAGTCTTTTCTTTGGTGCTGGCGAATTAATGGGAGACTCTTCCGCTTTTACAGTATCCTCTTCTTCCTCAATGAATTGTTCCGGTTTTCCAACTCGGTTTATTATATCTTCTATATGTTCTATGCTTATTGCTTCTGTCCCGTTTTGACGGAGTTCTGACATAAGTTCGGCTACTCGTCCCTCTATATCATCGGAGATTTCTTTTCCATCCGGTTGATGTGAGAAATAATCTCTCATATTAGAGATATAAGCGTTTAGCATTGCATAGGCATCCTCATCCATAGGGTAAAGAGATCCAAATATATTGACTGTTATATTTCTTTTCATAAAATTATCTTTTACATAAATGATTTAATGATGTTGATTGAATTTGTAAGGTCGCTCCAGACTTCATCGAGTTGTCGGAGAAATTCTTCTCCTTCGGTAGTCAGAAGGTAATATTTTCGTGGTGGACCTTGTGTCGATTCTCTCCATTCGTAACTTAATAGTCCGTCTTTCTTTAGCCTGGTCAGTAGCGGATAGAGCGTCCCCTCCACTACTATCAGATCGGCTTCCTTGAGGCGGATGATGATGTCGCTCGTATAGCATGCTTCTTTGCGCAATAGAAGCATGACACAATATTCCAACATACCCTTCCTCATCTGGGATTTCGCGTTGTCTATATTCATTTCTCCATGGCTTTATTTGTTATGTCATTTCTACACTGCAAAGTTAATAAAAATTATAGTACTATGCAATAC
>JAIECF010000019.1 GCA_029068655.1 Muribaculaceae bacterium
TATTCTAATATATTATTATAAGCGTTTACTTGACGCTTTTTCTTGACTTTCCGAAATCTGGTAAATTTCAATCTTCGTCAGGAATGAAGCAAACAAGTAGATGCCTTGTGGATATATGTTTATTACTCCAACTGCAAGCACGTGAGTGCGGGCGATTGGAATGATTATGCATATTCTGCGTGAGGCTTCTGCAAGTTTGCTCGTTCAACGAAGATGGGCAATACCAGAGCCTCGGAAAGTGGAATGAGCAAACGGTAAGGCTCTCACGCTTTTTTTATAATGCTGAATCGGGTGTCTGTAGGCAATATCGATAAGGAAAGCTTCGATTTAAGACTAAATAAGGGAGCGTTTAAGACTAAATAAGGGTGATTATGATGATGGTGAATGTAAGTATCGGTAATTTTGCGTCTGAAATAATTAAAGAGCAATGAAAAAAGCAAGATTGTGAACTTGGAAAACCTCTGTTGAAATTATCATCAGATGTCAACTCTCAACATATGTTGATGATTTTTTAATTTTTTTATGTGTAATTTTACATATTAAGTAGCTGTTCAAATTAAATCGATATAATAAAAAACATTTCAAGTAGGGAATCTCGCATATCATCCGCTTGTCGATTCCGGCCGCTTCGGCCTTGTCGCTCAGTCACGATGCCCGCATCGCTCCTTCGCTCCGCAGCCAAACCGGCTCGAAATCGCCAGAGCGGCTAATATGCGTTTAATTTGACCAGCTACTTAAAACGATATAAGTATAAAGAAATATAAATTACTGATAAATGAGATCTTTATTCATATCATTGTTTGCGTTTCTTGCCGCATCTTTATGCGGCTGCAACAGCGATATATTCATTGATGAACCCGACTGGGAGGATTTTAACGATATCACCATCGAAGGCGATGGGGGAGAGGCTGACCTGATAATACCCACAAAAGATCTTGAGCATTTCGGATTCGATCTGATGAGCGAGAGCAAACGATATTGCACATATTATAATGCGCATGGTGACATTATTCATCCAAACTCTCCCGCTTCGGAGATATCTCGGATAGTATTTGAGACGAGGTTCGACAAGCTTGAGTTGATAAAGGAGGGTTCCGGACTGACTATAAGAAGCATTTGCTCCACATCTCAAGATGACTCCCATTGGGTCATCAGGCTTGAATACACCTATTGCGTACGCTCTATTGAGTTTACCGTATTGCCTGGCAAGCCCTTGCATCTCGTAGAGGTTGTCTATGATGATATGGTTATAGAGGATAGGGCTAAGGTTTCAAGCTTCCGTGAAGGATTCACCAACAATGGCCCGCTTCCCCAGATCCTGACCATACGTCCGTATCTAAACGAGCTTGCCTCGATACTGGTGGAGCCGGTAGCCTGGAGTTCATGGCTCAACGGTGAGCGGTTCGATATGCCTGTGCCTATGTATGTAAATGGCGAATGGGTAATAGAGCAGAAGAAAGGCATACGGCCCGGCAACAGATTTACATATGAAGGCCCGGACAGATTCACCAAAATCGATATCGACATCCCGGAATATTCATCGGTGAATCTATTTACCGACGTGGTCTATTCAGGCGCGAAAGTAACCGGACGTATGGTCTTCCACAACGAGATACTTGACCTTACATTTTCAGAAGACATTAAAGTGACATCCCTTTATCCTGTAAGTCATGAGATCAGAATCGAAGATGCTAAATAGAATCCTGTCCGTCATAGGTGCGGTATTATTCCTTGGCTCGCCGGCTGTGGCGGATACTGTTCCCGAAATGTTTTCCCGGCCGGTGGAATGGCGTATCGGGGCAGAAGCGTCATCTGGCGGAATCCTGTCGACAAACAGTTATCTGCGTGGTGAAAACAGCATGGGTAAAAGGATCAGCGCTACATTCGGCGGTGCGCTCCGCGCCGATTTCAGCTTCAATCCGGCTACAAGGGAGGGAATGCTCTATCCCGGGCTCTATCAGGGCATAGGACTCGGCCTGAGCGGATATTCACCCAAAGGACTGCTTGGCACGCCGGTGTTGGCCTACGTTTATCAGGGTGCCCCGGTATATCGTTTCAGCGAACATCTCAGCCTAGGATATGAATGGCAGTTCGGAGCGGCCTTTGGCTGGAAGCATTACAGCAAGGAGACAGCTGAGGATAATGTGGCGATAGGGAGCCCGGTCACAGCACATATGGGTATCTACTTCAAACTCAATTACCGTTTGTCAGAAAGGTGGAGAATCTTTGTCGGAGCAGGCGCTAACCACTATTCCAACGGCAATACCTCTTATCCCAACAAAGGGGTCAACACTGTCGGGGCCTCCATCGGCCTCGCATACGTCCTTAACCCGCAGAGCGGACGGAAAGACGCGTCAGAAACAGTCGTGGATGAAGCTGACAGTAAAAGATGGATGTATGACATCATGGCATACGGTGCATGGCGCAAGAGGGGAATGTCCATAGGCTACCTGGATGAAGGGGTGATATGTCCCGGTAAATTCGGCGTGATGGGACTTCAGCTGTCTCCGTCATACAGGATCAACCGTTATGTCGCAGCCGGGCCATCCCTTGACTTCCAATGGGACGAAAGCGGAGGCCTGAAGCCATACTGGGTGGAAGGCTCTTATGATGAAAACATAAAGTTCAGACGCCCACCGTTCGGGAAGCAGATAAGCTTAGGTCTGTCGGCGCACGCCGAACTGACCATGCCGATATTCTCCGTCAACATCGGACTGGGATACGATTTCCTGAATCCAAAGGGGGAGAAGGCTTTCTACCAGTCATTGACACTGAAGACTTTTGTCACCAGGCACATTTACATCAATACCGGGTACAGGCTTGGCGACTTCAAAGACCCTCAAAACCTGATGCTCGGCATCGGTATAAGACTGTAACGGCAACGGATAAGGCAATTAAAACCCTTGACTGTGGGAGTCAAGGGTTTTCGTAGTATCTGACGGGGGAGGGGATTACTGTATTGCGGTTTCGGGAGCAACGGAAGTCTCGGAACGACGCTTGGCCTCCCAGCCGAGTGCTGACGCGCCGAGTACGGCTGCGTCGCTCTCCTTAAGCTCGGAGAGGATGATCTGAGTCTTTCCGCGGAAGATAGGCATTACATTCTTCTCGAAAGCTTCTTTGAGGGGCTTTAGAAGAAGGTCGCCGCTCTTGGCAAGGCCGCCGAAAAGGATAATAGCCTGCGGTGAGGAGAATGCAACCATGTCTGCAAAAGCCTCGCCGAGAATCTTTCCGGTATATTCGAAAATATCTTTTGCAATCTTGTCTCCGGCCATAGCAGCATCATATACATCTTTGGAAGTGATATCCTCAATATCGATGTTTCGGAGAACGGATGGTTCCTGGCGGATCTCGAGAAATTCGCGGGCTGTACGCGCCACGCCTGTAGCGGAGCAATACGCCTCAAGACATCCTGTACGGCCGCAACCACACATACGGCCATTATTGCGCTTCATCACGAGGTGACCGAGCTCACCTGCGTTTCCGTCATGACCATATACCATCTGGCCGTTGATCACGATGCCGGATCCGACACCGGTGCCGAGAGTTATCATGATGAAATCCTTCATACCGCGTGCTGCTCCATATGTCATTTCACCGAGAGCCGCAGCATTAGCGTCGTTGGTAACAGCGACCGGTATACCACCGAATGCCTCGCTTACCTTCTCTGCAAGAGGAATCACCGGACCCCACGGAAGGTTTGGCGGGTTCACGATCTCTCCGGTATAGTAGTTGGCATTAGGTGCACCGATACCTATGCCCTGTATCTTATCTTCAGCATCGTTGAGTCGAAGCAGTCGTTCTACAGCAGAGTGGAGCTCATTAACATAGTCGTCAAACTCAGCGTGCTTCTTAGTCTTTATGGAGTCGCTGGCAATCACCTGGCCACGGGCGTCAACGATACCGAATACGGTATTGGTACCTCCTATATCAACTCCCAATACATATGGTTTACTCATCAGAATAAATTTTTAAGGTTAAACATTGTATTTCTATTCTTTCAACACACAAAAGTACTTAATATTTCTCAAAATGAAAAATAATATTTCCAAAATGTAGTTAAAAAGTAATTGTTACTCGCTTTCAGTTATTATGTAATCTGATATAATATCGTAGATATCAGACTCTTTATTCATTCCGAGTTCTTCAAGCAGATGCTTATGAGAGTAAATTGTTGTCATATCTTTTCTTGAAGCCGGACCTGTCTGAGCGGCTTTGGCAGGAAGAGATCTAAGCTTTTCAATTGTTTCCCCCACAAGCGGATTGATGATGGAAGTATCTATTCCTGATTCACTGAGTATTTTCTGGCTGATTCCGATCATTACATTGGTGAAGTTGCAGGCAAACACACCGCAAAGATGCACATGCTTTCTTTTACTGCTGTCGGCTTCAGATATACTGGTAAATCCGTAGCTGCCTGCAATTTCCTTTATTCGACACAAAGTTTCATCGTCATTCCCTTCTACGAGCAGTGGAATTGAGGAAGGCGAAAGCGGGCGAGCCTTGCTTATGGTCTGAAAAGGATACATCACACCGTATCCTCTGCATCTCAACCCGGAGAGAGTTTCGATGCTTACACTGCCTGTAGTATGCAACACTATACCTTCAACCTCAGGAAGTCTTTCCGCAACTTCTTTAACGGCATCATCGCTTACAGATATTATATACACATCTGCATTATTTGTAAGACCTTCAAGAGTGCGCGGAGGAATCGGTTCAGTGCCGAAAATACGTGCGAATTGTCTCCCGACGTTTCCTGTGCCTATTACTGCCACGTTCAATCTCTTAGAACTCATCTTTCAAAACCTTATAAAGCTGGTGAACCGGCAGACCCATAACATTGTAGTAGCTGCCGTTGATTCCCGCAACTGCCGCACATCCTATCCATTCCTGAATTCCATATGCCCCAGCTTTGTCAAGCGGCCGATAGTTATCGACATACCATTCTACCTCCGCTCTTGTAAGAGGCGCAAAAGTGACGTCGGTACTTGTAGTAAAACTTACTATTTTTTCTTTTGTAGCGATACATACTCCCGACACAACGGTATGGGTGCGTCCTTGAAGCTGCATAAGCATCTCAACCGCATCGGTATCGTCATGGGGTTTGCCATAAATCTTACCGTCAAGAATCACCACGGTGTCGGCAGTGATAACCATTTCGTTTCCCTTTATGTCTTCGGCATATGCGTTTCCTTTAAGCCGAGACAGGAACTCCGGTACTTCAACAACCGGCATATCCGCAGGGTATGATTCATCTATTCCTTCCTTAACCTTTATTTTGAAGGGAACATCAAGCATTCCGAGCAATTCCTTCCTCCTGGGCGATTTGCTCGCAAGCACAATGTCATATTTGAGTATATTGTCAAGCACTGTCTACTAAAGATAAAATGATTAATAATTATAATAAAATATTAATTGTCTTTACGATAGGATCTCCATTTTTCCAGGAGTTCGGTCATGTCGGAGGGTATAGGACATTCAAAATCCATCTGTTCTCCGGTGCGGGGATGCCTGAATCCAAGAGTTCTCGCATGTAGTGCCTGGCGGGGGCAGGTCTGAAAGCAGTTTTCTATGAATTGCCTGTACTTGGCGAAAGTAGTGCCTTTAAGGATTCTATCGCCTCCGTATCTGGCATCGTTGAACAGCGGATGTCCCTTCGACAGCATATGCACCCTTATCTGATGTGTCCTTCCCGTTTCAAGCTTGCATTTCACGCAAGTCACATAGCCAAACCGTTCAATTACCTCATAATGGGTTACTGCATGTTTTCCTATCTCTGGATCATCGAACACTGCCATCTGAAGCTTATTGCGAGGGTTTCTTGCTATGTTACCGACAATTGTACCTTTGTCTTCATCAAAGTCACCCCACACCATGGCTACGTATTCGCGTCTCGTTGTCTTGTTGAAGAACTGCTGTCCTAAGTCGGTCTTTGCCTCGGGTGTCTTTGCAACAACAAGGAGTCCGCTGGTATCCTTATCAATGCGGTGTACGAGGCCCAGTCGAGGATCACTGACATCATAGTTGGGATTGTCGCGGAAATAGTAGGCGAGGGCATTGACAAGGGTTCCGTGATAATTGCCATGTCCAGGATGCACTACAAGGCCTGCCGGTTTGTTGATAACCATAACGTCCCGGTCTTCATAAACTATGTCGAGTGGAATGTCTTCTGCTATGATCTCAAACTCATACCGAGGCCGATCCATTACAATGCTGACGACATCAAGGGGCTTCACCTTATAGCTTGATTTTACGGGCTTCCCGTTGACTATGATACATCCGGCATCGGCAGCTTGCTGAATCCTGTTGCGGGATGTCTTCGTCATCCGGTCTACAAGGAATTTGTCGACTCTGATCATCTGCTGACCGCGATCAGCCTCAAAACGGAAATGTTCGTAAAGTTCCCGTCCGTCTTCAGTCACGAAGGAGGGTTCTTCCACAACCTCCTCTTCAGTTGATTCGATTACTTCATTCTCTTTTATGACATCATCCGATACTGGTGTCTCGTCTTCTTTCATCGTAACATCAATTATATTTAGAATCTTGGTCTTTGACATAGGATTACCGCTCAGTTTTCTTCTATGATCAGTAATACTCATAAGACTCGGATTCCGAAGGTTCGGACTCTTCCACTTCATAAGTCTCACCTGAATATTCACCTTCAGAAGACACAGGCTCCTGACTTATGGTGTAGTCCGGGTCGAGATTATTCTGCAAAGAATCGCGGACTGCCTCAAGATTTCCGTCGAAAACCTCCATGACAATACGTGCATTGACAGGAACTTTCTGCATTTTCTTCACAACCTTTCCGTCAGCATAAATCTTGGAGATACAGTCGTTTTCTCCTAAAATCTTTATAACTCTTATATTCTTGAATCCAAGTTCCTCCAATCTTGCTTTACCCTGCCGAAAGGAAGTGGACTTAAGAGCATCTTCGCGTGGATTATTATCCTCATCAATAATCACCTCTTTTGGATGGACTGCATTGATGTAAAGGAATATCTTTCTTCCGGGCTTAACCACGGAATTAGATTTGGGAAATTGCTCGATGACATATCCGGGCTTCTCATCTTCCTTATATAGCGAATCGCGGATATCGACTTTAAAACCTTTTGAGTGAAGTATCTCTATTGCCTGGGTATACGACATTTTCTCTACTCCCGGAACAACACTGCTTTCCCCGTGGCGAGTGAATATTGCAAATGAAAAATACAGTATACCCAGGCCTGCCACACCAACCAATATTATTATTATTAAGTTTGCGAGCACAGGGTGCTCCTTTATAAATCCTTTAACTTTCATTTTAATAATTGATTTTCATTCAAATTTCCGATTCATGAGTACAAAAGCCTGACACAGGAAAATCAACTCCTGTGAAAGCTCTCTTCAAGAACCGTCGGTAAGAGACTTCAAAGTTAATAATTTTTATTGTAAAAATCATCGTTGTTTCCAATTTTTTTATTAACTTTGCATGCTAAATATGCGCTTTGCGCTATTCACAGGCTACTCATTCATACGTATAAATGAAAAGACTTATTAGGTTTTGTGTGTTATGCTCCCTTGCAGCTGTGACCATGTCATCATGTGGTGAGTATAATAAAGTGCTGAAAAGCACAGATATGCAATATAAGTTCGATTTTGCTAAGAAGGCATATGAGAACCGTAAATACATGCAGGCAATAACACTCCTGCAGGATCTGCAGATGCCGATGCGTGGCACGGAAAATGGCGAAGATGCCACTTTCCTTCTCGCTATGTCATATTTCGAGAATAAAGATTATCTGAATTCAGGAGTTTATTTCAAAAACTACTATCAAAGATATCCACGCGGAAAATATGCTGAGCTCGCGCGTTTCTATTGTGGCTATGGATATTATCTTGATTCGCCGGAACCTCAGCTCGACCAGTCGCTTACGCTTAAAGCCATAGAGGAACTGGAAGGTTTTCTCGATTATTTCCCCAATAGCGACAAGGCTGGTCTTGCAAAAAACTCTATTTTCGAGTTGCAGGACAAGCTCACTCTCAAGCAGCTTCAGAACGCACAACTTTATTATAATCTTGGAAACTTTCTAGGAAACAATTACGAATCGTGCGTGATCACGGCAAAAAATGCCCTTAAGGAATTTCCATATTCAAAATACCGCGAGGATTTCGAGATGCTTATTCTTAAGGCAAAATATCAGCAGGCTAAAAATTCTGTAGCTGAAAAGAGCGAAGACCGCTATCGAGACGTGATTGATGAATATTATTCTTTCATTAATACATATCCCGAGTCGAAGAACCTCTCAGAGGCAAGATCGATTTTCAATATCGCATCGAAACATGTCGGAGAGTAATAAGAAAAAATCATCTATCCATTACATACGTAAATCATAATTGCATATTATGGACTACAAGAAGACCAACGCACCGCTTACCACTGTGACACGCGATATGATCGCAATGGCGGAGCAGACAGGAAATGTATACGAGACAGTATGCATAATCGGAAAACGCGCCAACCAGATCGCGGTAGAACTCAAAAAGGAGCTTGAGAAGAAACTTGCAGATTTTGCTTCTACCGACAATAACGAGGAGGTTTCTGAAAACAGAGAGCAGATTGAAATATCGCGTTTCTACGAAAAACTTCCTAAGCCCACACTCATCGCCACCCAGGAGTATCTTGAGCATAAGCTCTATTTCTCTAATCCTCTTAAAGAGCGTGAGAAACTCAATGACTGATGAGACTTCTTCTCTTTAATCCTGAAACAGAATACGCCCTCGCTTCGGGGGCGTCTTTTTATACCCCTCCAGCTCCTGTAGAGAGAATGAGGCAGGAGAGACAGCTTCTTCCTGAAGCTTGGGCCGCCCCCGGTGATATCATTCTTGTTGATGATGCTGAAGCTTTGTCGTCGGAGTTCAGACTCGTTTCCTGGCATGACCTCGCACCACTTTTTAATACTAATCCTAATATCGTTGTGGAACCATGGGGGTGGAATCCAGCCCTTATCCGTCGGTTGCTTGACAACGGAGTCCCATCAAGATGCCTACCGGATGAAAAGACGATGGCTCGCATAAGGCAACTCGCACACCGAAGAACCACCATTCTGCTTAACTCTATGTGGAACGATATTGTAGGTGAGCGATTCAGAGTCGATTTACCCGTAGAGTTCGTCACCATCGACGGGTGTATGGAATTCTATCATGCAAACCGCGGCTGCTGGATGAAAGCCCCATGGAGCTCAAGCGGAAGGGGTGTGATAAATACAGCTGCCGATATGAACGAAGTTCTTGTCAAACAATGGTGTCGCGGCATTATTCGTCGTCAAGGTTCAGTGATGGGGGAGACTGGTGCCGACAGAGTGTCCGATTTCGCTACCGAATGGCGCATTAATTCAGGAAAAGCACGGTTTCTTGGGCTCTCTTCGTTCAACACTTCCAATCGAGGCAAGTATATTGGGAATGATCTGACAGGACAGAATGAAATGATAATACAGTTTAATGCAATGTCTTGTATATCACTTGAAAGAGTAATTTCTACTCAGAAAGAAATTCTGCAGGAAGTGCTTGCCGACTATGACGGCCTGTGTGGAATAGACATGCTGATAGAAAGGAACGGATGCATTAGACCATTTGTAGAACTCAACCTGCGGCGTACTATGGGTATGCTTCACCTTGCTGATATTTAGCGTGACTATGTATCTTTCAATAATCTGTAACCCTTCTGGAAAAACTCTCTGGAGAAATCCTTTTCCCTCAAGACTTTACCACTATACACTACAAGGTCGATATCAATGGGAACCTCCCCGGCTATGCGAGCGTCAGAGTCTCTGCCGCATCTTAATTCGTATTCCTTACATAGGCGATTCAGGTCGATTGGCGTCAAGATGGTGCTCCCTATAGCTACCGCATTCATATATTCCTTTTGTCCCCCATGACAGTCCGGAGTGGCATAGATCGAAGAGCATCTATATTCTGAAAGAATATCCGAAAGCCATACGAGACCGGCTGCAACACTTGACTCGCGATCTCCACAATTTGATCCTACACTGAAAATCGCTTCCTTCTCCTCAGAGAGTGTCATTCCTTCTTAAGCGTGATGAGTGTGATTTCCGGATTGCTGGCTCCGACGCGGAATGGCATCGCAACTTCTCCTGCGCCGATGTTGACGTAGAGGGATGGTTTGTCAAGATTCCTTTCCAGTCCACCGGTTGTCTCCGGATTACCGAAATCCTCTATTTCTCCAATGCCGTTTTCCGTATAGAATCCACCCCATGTCTGATACCGGAGGGCGGCCGGAGAGAAACGCTTGCCAAAAGCGTCGAAACTCGCCTGCATCGCATGAGTATGCCCGGAAAGACTTAGGTCGATGTTGGTTCTTTTCCTTACTTCCTGAACCCAGTGCTCGGGATTATGGGTCAAAAGAATCTTGAAATTATTATCTCTCAGATTATGTCTGTTGTCGGCTGGATAAGCACTCTGGAGGTCGCCATATTTGGCAAACGGCGGTTCTCCCCAGTTCTCTACACCAATCAGTGTTATTGAATCTCTTCTTCCGGATGTGCTACGCACTATATAGTCATGAGAATTATTCAGCATCTTCCACCCTGCATCTTCCTGTATCTTCTTCAGAGTCTCAAGATTTGCTGTTTTAGCTTCCATTGAAGGCCAGTCTATATAATCTCCATAATCGTGATTGCCGAGAATGGAATATACACCATCGGTAGCCTCCAGTTTGGAAAGGATCTTTTCGAAAGGCTTAAGTTCATCGGCCTTCTGGTTCACTATGTCTCCAGTGAAGACAATGAGGTCAGGCTTGAGATTATTGACGGTGTTCACGAATTCCGAAAGGAATTTAACGTTTGTACCCCATGTCCCAAGATGAAGATCGGATATCTGTACTATTCTGTATCCGTCAAAACTATCAGGTAGACGTTTGGAATTTACCGTTAGGTTGACTGTCTGCGTATGTGTACGGGTATACAGTATTCCATGCCATATCAAAGCAAATCCTATTATGGCCGTGGCTCCTCCTATATAGTTCATCCAATACCACCTTTTTCCCCGGAAAATCAAGGGAATCCTGCCTAAGATTGAGAAAATGCAGTAAATGAGTTTAGGAATATAGATGCTGAGGTAGACAGTCAGCATCCACATTATAGCGTAAACTCCTCCGTCGACATTCCTACGGGGAAGAGCTACTGTAACTCCAAGAAAAATCCATAGGAGGAAAGAGGCAATTGCATAGGCATTGCTCCAGGCCCAGCGGTTTCTTGACTTGCCCTGGCGTATATCCGTCCAGATATAAAAGTCAGTCAAAATGCTGACTACAAATAATGTTATTATAACGGCGATCGGCAGTCTCATCATTCAAACCCTCCCAAAATAGACTTTAATTTATTCTTGAGGGGATTGGCATACATTATTAGGATCATTTCCTTCATGAAACCATGTTCTTCTTCCGTGATGTTCTCCACATCTATCTTAGTAAGCTGCCCTTCAAAATACGCAAGATACTCCTCTTTCTGCTCTTCTGTATACTTATGTGCGAAGCGGCTTGAGGAATGCAATGTGTCGTAAGCTACATAGTTGATCGGGAAAATCTCGTATCCCCTATGTATCGCGGAGTCAATCAGCGCGCACACATATTTTGCGGCGGTATTCGAATCTTTAAATTCTCCTATCTCGTCTATTCTTACATTTATGCGGGGAGTAAGCTGGAAATGCACCTTACCCTTGAATTTAAGCATACCAATCTCCATGGAGAAGAGATCGTCTTTCTGTGATTTCTTAAAGTCTGGATTTCTTCTTCTCAAAAGGAATTCCTTCACTTTAAGATAATCGTTTGGATCGTACTCATAACTGATAGAAACGGGCATGAGGTTGATTTCCTTTATCTTGCTCATAAAGGAACCCTGTCCTCCGAGAGAAAGCATCTTTACGAGTGCTTCCTGCGTATGATCGCTTGAGTCTTTGGCCCGTCCTTCCCTCTGTGCAATCCATATCGATTCATGTTTCTCCATGATGGCGTAATGGATATATGCCGACAACTTCTTGGCTGCTTCAAGACCCTCGCGAAGCCCGGTATTTCGTTTCACGATGAAACTGTTGTTGAGTCTTACGAGATCAGAGATCCAGTCAAATACGAGAAGATTGTTGCCAATAGCCACTTCGGAGGTCGGCCAGCCTCTTCTCAGGAATGTAAGGTTGAGAAATGAAGCATCAAGCACTATGTCGCGATGATTCGTAATGAAAGTATAGTTGAGTGTGGGATTGAAATACTTTACTCCACCAAGCGTGATGCCGGAAGTAGTAGTCTTAGCAAGCATCTCAAGAAATGGGAACATGATTCTATGCTGGAAATCATGCCTGTTGTCGGTTCTCTTTAATTCATCCATCAGTGCGGGAATATCTTCCTGCGGCATCACATAAGAGATTGCATGAAGAAATCCCGGATCCTCTATTAGCTTATCCAGAATCGTGCGGAAGACCGAGTCATCGTGTGGCGCTATGTCGCTGAAATCGAAATCCTTGTTTGTCATCTCAACACTACTTGTATTTTGGGCCGGTCATTTAAGACCTCTTGCTTTCTGATTAGTTTTTGTTTCTCGCATAAGGCTTTTACACCTTATTTGCAAAATTACAAAAATATTCCCATTCTTCAAAATCAAATTTGCTCCTTTATCCCTTTTTTATCTTCTTTTATCTTTTTCTTAGAATTTAGAAGCCCTTCTGTAGAGTACGATACCTATTATGAGGTAGACTATATTCGGTATTTCCATAGCAACTGCTGGCGATGTATAGCCGTTTATAGCAAACGAAGAAGTGATGGTACTGAAAAGAATGTAGCTGAAACTTAATCCGAGACCGATACCGATATTTATTCCCATTCCTCCCTTTACCTTCTTTGATGACAGTGACATACCAATGAGAGTCAAGATGAATGCCGCCGCTGTCTCCGCAAGTCTTTTTTCTTTTTCTATCTCGAAACTCTTAATGTTGGCTACACCTCTCATCTTCTGTTTCCTAATATATTCGGTCAGCTGCGGGGTCGTAAGCATTTCCTGATCGTTGGATGAGATAAGGAAATCCTTTGGTTCGATTGGAATTATACTGTCAAGATTCGATCCTTTACGTATCTTTTCGTTCATCCCGTCGAAATCCCTTATCATATAGTCTCTCAGTTTCCAGTGATACTGACGGGTTGTGTCGTATTCTACAGAGCTTGCCGTCAGACGCGAGACTATTGCTTTGTCTTCAAACTTATCGAGTGAAAACCTATATCCCTGTTTCGTGGTATTGTCAAACCTTCCGAAGTACGCTACCTCACCGGGCCTCACCATAAGCTGAATGTTCGTGCCGTATGCCACTGCTTTGTTTTTCACATATTTATTGGTATAGGCAATTCTGTTGACATTGGTGGGTGGAATTATATAGTTGGAAAGAGCGAATGTCATAGCCGCTATTATTGCGGCTCCTATCATGTAAGGCCTAAGCAGACGTCTGAAAGTAATTCCGCTTGAAAGCATGGCTATGATCTCGGAATTATCCGCCAGTTTGGTGGTGAAGAATATCACCGATATGAATACGAAAAGCGGCGAGAGTTGATTGGCGAAATATGGAAGGAATGAGGCGAAATAATCGAAGAGCGTTTCCTTAATAGGTGCAGTAAGGAAAGCGTCGAGCTTCTCCGTGGTGTCGAACATCGCTATTACGAGAAGCAAGAGAAGCGTAGCGAGAAAATATGTGCCCAAGAATTTTCCGAGTATATATCGGTCGATGATAGGCAGTGGATTATGAAATCGAATCTTGAAAGACCTTTTCTTTTTCTTCTTTTCGGTTTTCTCTCCATCAGGAATATCTATGATGGAATCTGACTCTATGGATGCAACTACAGATACTTCATCTCCTGATGAAGCCTCTTCATTAATCATTATTTGATCTTTTTCTTCTGCCATCCTTTTATTCAGTGAGAAGAATCCAAAAGTAATATTCTATAGTCGTGAAGTCACACGAATCACCATCTCTCGTTTCCAAGCGGGGAAATCTCCGGCTTCAATATGCTTTCTCGCTTCCCCGACCAGCCACAGGTAGAATCCTAAGTTGTGGATGCTCGCTATCTGCATCGCAAGCAATTCATTGGCAATGAAGAGATGTCTTACATACGCTTTAGAATATACTTCATCGACATATGTAGAGCCACCGGGATCAAGAGGTGAATAGTCGTTTGCCCATTTCTTGTTGCGCATGTTCATGATGCCGTTTCGCGTAAACAGCATGCCGTTTCGTCCGTTGCGAGTCGGCATTACGCAGTCCATCATGTCTACACCCCTGTCTATTGCTTCGAGAATATTGGCCGGAGTACCTACTCCCATAAGGTATCGGGGACGATCCGACGGAAGTATGTCGTTGACGATTTCGATCATCTCATACATTTTTTCCGTGGGTTCCCCTACCGCGAGTCCTCCTATAGCGTTGCCGTCCGCCCCAAGGTCTGCGACGAATTTCGCAGATTCCTTTCTTAGTTCCGGGTATACGCATCCCTGCACGATAGGGAAGAAGGTCTGTCGGTAGCCGTATAGTCCGTTTGTTTCTTTATACCGGTTCCATCCTCTCTGGAGCCAGCGGGTGGTAAGACCGAGCGAACGCTTTGCGTATTCATAGTCTGAGTCACCGGGGGCGCATTCATCTAAGGCCATCATTATGTCGGCTCCGATGATGCGCTGAATATCTACAGTGCCCTCGGGAGTGAAAAGATGTTTGCTTCCGTCGATATGGCTTCTAAAATGAGCTCCTTCCTCGGTCAACTTGCGGTTACCCGATAGAGAGAATACTTGAAATCCTCCCGAATCAGTGAGAATAGGACGATCCCAGCCTATGAATTTATGTAGACCTCCTGCCTCTTTTAGTATCTCGAGCCCGGGCCGCAGATACAGGTGATAGGTGTTGCCTAAGATAATTTGAGCCTTTATATCGTCTTCCAGCTCATGTTGATGAACGGCCTTAACGCTTCCTACCGTTCCTACAGGCATGAATATAGGTGTCTGTATCTGTCCGTGTGCGGTCATGACTAAACCTGCCCTGGCAGATGTGCCGGGGCAGGTATGCTCAAGCGTAAAGTCGAGTGCTCTCACTTTATTATGTCATGCTTTTTGAATACCTTCTGTATGGCTTCGAGCGAGCGGGTCACCTGATCTTTAGTGTGAGTGGCCATGAGGGAGTAGCGGATCAGTGTATCCTGCGGAGCTACAGCCGGAGATACAACCGGGTTTACGAATACACCTTCTTCAAGGAGATCGCGCGTGACGGCGAAGGTCTTATAGTCGTCACGTATGAATAGAGGTATGATAGGAGTAGACGTATGTCCGATCTCGCATCCCATTGCGCGGAAATTCTCAAGTGCGTAGTTTGTTATGTCCCAGAGATGCTGCTGACGCTCAGGTTCGTTGAGCATGATGTCCATTGCTGCGAGAGCTGCGGCAGTAGAAGCCGGAGTGATCGAAGCTGTGAAGATATAGCTTCTTGAATGATGACGCAGGAAGTTGGTGATTTCCTTATCTGTCGCGATGAAACCTCCGAGCGAAGCAAAAGACTTGGAG
This sequence comes from Muribaculaceae bacterium, assembly GCA_029068655.1. Taxonomy (GTDB): domain Bacteria; phylum Bacteroidota; class Bacteroidia; order Bacteroidales; family Muribaculaceae; genus Lepagella. Next base: position 15,576 of record JAIECF010000019.1, read on the forward strand.
AATGTGCCCATGATGAGGTCTACGTCTTTAGTGAGACCGAAATGGTTGACGACTCCACGTCCGCCTTCTCCGAATACACCGATGCCATGTGCCTCGTCTACCATCAGGCTTGCGTCGTATTCCTTTGCAAGTCTTACCATCTCCGGAAGGTTAGCCACGTCACCCTCCATGGAGAAGACGCTGTCGGTGACTATGAGCTTGATGCTTTCAGGCTTGCACTTCTTCAATACATTCTCAAGCGACTCCATGTCGTTGTGTTTGTATTTTAGTGGCTGGGAGAAAGAAAGTCTGCGCCCTTCGACAATGGATGCGTGGTCCTGCTCGTCACATATTACATAATCTTCGCGGCCGGTCAGAGTACTTACCACTCCAAGATTCGTTCCAAAACCGGTAGAATAGACAATAGCGTCATCTTTTCCGACATAATCGGCGATGCGAGCCTCAAGTTCCTTATGGATGTCGAGCGTACCGTTAAGGAACGGACTTCCGGCCATACCGGTACCATATTTCTTAGTAGCTTCTACGGCGGCCTCGATCACCTTAGGGTGATTGGTGAGTCCCATATAGGAATTTGATCCGAACATCAGGACCTTTTTGCCGTTCATGAGTACCTCAGTGTTCTGCTCACTTGAGATGGGGCGGAAATATGGATATACACCCGCAGCTTTGGCCTTCTGCGGGGCATCGTATTGCGATAGCTTTTCCTGTAGTTTCTTCATATTTTTAGCTGTTGGCGCCTCTTGCGGCGGTCCCTATTAGGGGAGATAAATCTGTTAGAGTGCAAAATTACTAAAAATAT
>JAIECF010000190.1 GCA_029068655.1 Muribaculaceae bacterium
CGGGTCAGGACAGGCGGCCGAGATGCTCCACGAGGTAGAGGAGGCCATGCAGCCGAAGCAGTCGATAGTGGTTTATTGAGTCAAGTCTTAAGTCTTCAGTCTTGGTAAGTCTTAAGTCTTCAGTCTTCAGTCTTAAGATAGCGGACAAGCCGCTTGGGATGGTAAGTCTGAGTCTTCAGTCTTCAGAGTAGCGAGCATTCTCCGAATGCGTCGAAGCGCGGCCTGACTCAGCTCGGAGAGCTGGAATGGTGATTCTAAGTCTTCAGTCTTGAGTCTTGGTAAGTCTTCAGTCTTCAGTCTTCAGTCTTAAGATTGCGGACAGGCCGCTTGGGATGCAATGTAGAGAGCATTCTCCGAATGCGTCGAAGCGTGGCAAAACCCGACTTATTAAGTCTTCAGTCTTGAGTCTTCAGTCTTCAGAGTAGTGAGCATTCTCCGAATGCGTCGAAGCGTGGCAAAAGCCGCCTCAGCCTCGGAGAGGCGATTCGTGACTGACTACCTGTAAATTAGAAAAATAACAAACAAAATAAAAAAACAAATATTCAAACATTCATTAACATGAAAAAAAATCGTATTTTTGGCGCGCTGTCGGCAGCTGCTCTTCTTTTCGCCGGCGCATGCTCCAACGACGTGATCGACCCTAACAAAAATCAGGGTTCGCTCAACACTGACGGTGGTTCCGGTGGTGTCTTCATGTCGTTAGATTTCCAGATGCCGTCAGGACGTTACGACGGTACTCGTAGTGCAACGGATAAACCCAATGCCGGCGGATCCACAAGTACCGACGGCACCGAGATCGGTTCCGATGCTGAAAACGCAGTGACAAACGCACTTATCGTCATTGCCGCTTCCGAAGCCAAGCCGGAGAACCGCATCAACAAGTTCGGTTTTATCGTGGCAGGTGAGGTTCAGGGCAATCGCATCGCCACTGCAGGAACAACCGACGGTGGCAACAAACGATATAGAGCTACCGCACGTCTGCAGAAGGAGAACCTGAATCAGCTTTATCAGATCTATGGAGACGATAATGTACCGGAGGTATATGTGTTCGTATTCTGTAATCCTACCGCTGATCTCCTCAATATGTTTGACGGCAACAACACTGCCTTCGGTTCATCCGACTGGATCAACGCCACCTGCGAGGTGCTTCAGAAGAGCAAAGACGCTACGCTTGACAAGAACGTAGGCGTTTGGGGAGCAAACTCATTCCTGATGAACAATGTGCACCTCGCTACACGCGAGCTTCCAAAGAAACTTCTCGACTGGGAGAATTACTCTACAGTAGAGGATGCGTTCCATCTTTCAAATGCCAATACAGGCTGCGCAGTCAATGTCGACAACTCCTCTGCCAATGGCCGTGGAGTAGTGCTCGTGGAGCGTTCTGTAGCACGTTTCGACTTCAAGGATGGTTCAAATAACAATAACACATATTCCGCTCTTTTGAATTATGATGCGAACGGAGATCCAAACGATGCTGAGCCGATTGTAGACGTTCAGATTCAGAAGATGTGTCTCGTGAATATGAGCAACAAATTCTATTATCTACCCCGTACAAGCGACAACGGACAGGATGCCAACTATGAGCTTTGCGGTCTGGAACTGCCTTGGACAAGGAATGCAGACGGCCAATATACCGGCGGCAACTATGTCGTAGGACCATATGCATCAATATTCGGTGGTTCTGCGGTGAAAACCAATTTCTCGAATTACTTCAACTTCCCCTTCTTTGAAGATAACGGTTCATATAACAGCGAAGTTATGAGCAGCAGCCGTTGGGATGTAGTGACTGTTGAAAATGTACTGAAAGGCAACAGGGATAATTATGTTAAGCCCGGTGAAGAGGGTGCTCAGCCGGGTCAGTACCGCGTATGGCGCTACGTTACCGAGAATCTCATTCCCGAGGATCAGGACAATCAGATGAACGGTATCTCAACCGGTGTCGTTTTCAAGGCAAAATTAAAGGGCAGCGAGAAAATATTTGCAGAAGGCAGCAATTACTATGAAGAGGATTGGAACGAGGGCGCGATTAAAAACCTTGCGAATTGCTTGAATGGAGAAGAGTTTACCTATAATGGTGATCCTCACCATATTCTTCAGGGTAATTCTCAAGATGATCCTATTCTCTATTATATCGGCGGCCATCTCTATATGGGTTGGAGACACCTGCGTCAGGCTGCCATCCAGGCTTCCGTCACGGTGAATGCTAATGATGAACTTGAGATCAACCGATCAAACACACTCTACAAGGCTGTATTTGGCGATGGCCCGATTCCTACCTATACAATTGGCAATAGCGATGTCGAGAATCATATGATCTACGTTTTGCCTAATAAGGGCGGAACAAGGGAAATCGATGATCCGATGTGGACGGCTGCTAAGAATAATCAAAATGGAGAAGAATGGAACGGTTATCTCCAAAGCGCCAACTATGCATGGAGCCAGTGGTCACTCAACGGAAAAGAAGTGGGAAATGATAATACCGATTCTACTGATCGACCACTGCTTAAGGCTATGCGTGCGGCTGTGACAGGTGCTGGAATTACAATATATCAGTCTTCTATTGATGATGTATATGGAGCAGGTTACTATTGCTACTATTACTACTGGAACCGTCATAACGACAATGGTCTCAACGGTTCAATGGGTCCGATGGAGTTTGACGTAGTCCGTAACAATGTCTACAAACTCTCTATCGACAAGATCGCACGTCTTGGTCACCCGCGTATTCCTGAGAACGACCCGAACAATCCTACACCGGAAACTCCTGATGAGTCCGACGAGATTTATCTTGATGTTCGTGTGGAGATTGCTCCTTGGGTAGTACGCCTCAACAGCATCACATTCTAATATACCTATATACAGGTCAGGGAGGCGTGACACCCTCCCTGACCACCAGAAAAAAACAACAGACAAGATATGGAAATCAGATCTTTTTCAGATTCTATCAAAAAAGCTTTAACGGCGACCATGATAGCGGGAACGGTTCTCTCGTTCTCCTCCTGCGACCGCCTGCACGAAGACCTGCAGCCCTGTCCGCAGGGTGTCCGTTTGCGTTTCGTGTACAACTATAACATGGAGTTCGCCAATGCGTTCCCCTCGCAGGTGGACTGCCTCACCGTCCTCTTCTATGATAGCGACGGCAACTACGTCACTACCAAAACCAACATGACTGCCTCCGACCTCTCAGACGAGAACTGGCGCATGACGGTTGACCTCGCGCCTGGCAACTACAGCATCATCGCATACGGCGGCATGGAGTGCACGGAATCCTCATTCTCCTTCACCGCCCAGCCGTCGACAATCCGCATGGACCAGCTTCAGGTGGAGCTCAACCCTGAATGCCTCACCGATCCCGATGAACGTCATCTGCATGATCTCTTCTACGGCAACCTGGAAGTGACCGTAGAGCAGAGCGACACGGAATATAAGGATTACACCCTCTACATGATGAAGGACACAAACAATCTTCGCGTACTGCTCCAGCAGGTTGACGGCACTCCCATCGACGAGGCGGACTTCGACTTCAAGGTAGTTGACGACAATACCCTGATGGCATGGAACAACGCTGTCGTCAAGACTCGTAGCGTAGATTATCTCACCTGGGCCCGTGGCAACGAGAGTCCGGGAGAACTCCCTGACAATGGAAAAGAGGCTACGGTGGCATGGGCGGAGATGAGTTTCCCGCGCCTCGTCACTACCAACTCTCCGCGCCTCGTCATCACACGCAAGGAAGATGGCCACAACGTGGTGGACATCCCTCTCAACAACTACCTGCTCCTTATGAAGGGTCAAACCTACGCGAATATGCCTGATCAGGAATTTCTTGACCGTAAGAGCCGCTGGAATCTATTTTTCTTCCTGCGTGGTGGCACATGGCTTAGTGTAGAGATAGTGGTCGATGACTGGACAGTACGTATCAACAATACAGAATTCTGATCATGAGTTTAAAGCGAACAATTACCAAGTCACTATATCTGTCGGCTGTGTTGGCTGTGTTGGTTGCGGGTGGTTGCCGTCATTCCGACGATCCGCTTCCCCCAGCGGTCGAAGATCCGGAGACCATCGATCCTGACAAGCTCATGCTGTGCCTGAACGTTACTTTCGATGGACAGGATGGCTCGACCAGAGCCGACGAACCGGACCGATATGAAGATCCTTCCGGAGACTTCGAAAAGATCAGTACCCTCCGCGTCATCATCGTCCGCAATATGAGTGCTGACGGAAAGTACGGTATAGTAGAGGCAAACCGCCTCGTCATGACAAACGATGCCGGACATCCGATCAACGATAACCTCGAGTTCAAGGTCATAGCAAACGAGCAGAAAAGAATCTATATCGTCGCCAACGAGGATTATCTTACCGCTCCGGAAGGTTTTGAAGGTTCTCCTGCCAATTTCCTTGATTCGTTCAGGGCCCGAAACAGCAAGGATGACTCCGAGGTATTCAGCGATCTGACCGCACTGACCGACTGGACCGTTTCCGTGCCCGGTTTAACACCGGCTATGACGCAAATCAATGGATATGCCGGTGGCCTTTTCTCCCCTTCTCCTTCAAGAAGACTTCCGCTTACCGAATTTTTCGATATAGAGGTAAACCGGACCGACGAAGTCGACGATCAGTTTTATTCGCATCTCTTTATAACCAGGACCGCTGCAAAGGCCGTATTCTATCTCAATACAAGCGATAATTTTGCAGTGGCTGAGGGTGAAGCGATACAGAATACGTCGATCAGAGCCATCACTTTGACAGGAGTTGGAACTACAGAATATGTATTCCCGAACAAAACGGAATATTCCACACCGAAGGATGAACTGATCGATTACACAACTGAAGACCATCCGGCTTCGCTGAAGGATGCATATATCACTACGTTCGCAACTCCGGCCGGAAACCGCGAGGTGACTTATCTCATCAACGACGTTAATGCCCAGATAACAAAGCCGGCAGACGGAAAGGCTCGCTCTATAACCTCCCCCATCTACTTTCCCGAGTCGATTCTCGAGCCGGGACAGCACTATTCAGTAGGGGTGCAGCTCAATAACGGCACATGGCTTTCCGCACCCCTTGATGCGGAGTCTCTGCAACACAACATCCTCACCATAAAGGATGGCGATGTAGAGAGAGACGCTATTGCAAGAAACACCTATCTCCCCATTGAGCTTTACTTTGATGGAGCCATGGATCTGACCGTCAATGTCCTCCCCTGGAACCGCGAAGACTATTATGTGGATTATACCGCCAATGTCGGCTTTGGAGACGAAGGTTTCCTCAACATCAGCGGTACTGAGGGACAGACTGGAGACTATCTACTTCTCGACAAGGAAGCAGCTCAGCTCGTCCTTAACTATGGCAAGGTGGCACATGGAAGTTTCTATATTGCCTCACCTGTTGATGCAAAATGGGACGCCTATCTGATCACAACCGGTGGAGCGACGGATGCCATACAATTCCAGATACCGGATCCGTCGGATTCGTCCAAGACAATAACCACGACTCATCTCTCCGGAATAGCAGGAGATGGTAAAAGGGCGGAATTCGGTATCGTAGCGACTGTAGCTCCCGGAGATAGCCAGAACAGTGCCCAGCTCATGGTGATAGTCACTCTCGCCAATGGCACGCCTGTTGTGGCAAATGTTATCAAAAATTGGGATACAGACGCTGACCGCCTTACCATTATAGAAAATCCGAAATAAATAAATTAAAGACATAGACATAGAAGTATGTTGAAGAATATATTCCGTACCTTTTACGGACTAACAGCCGCCCTTATGGCCGTAGTCGGAGTCTCGGCCTGCTCGGACGACAACAACGGTCTTGACATACCTCAGGAGCTGCATCCTGAGGCGGGCTACATCACGCTTAACCTGAACTGCGTGGAGGGTACCCGTGCAACTGAAGACGGTGTGGAGACGTATAATGAAAACAAGATCAATACGGTGACGATCTGTCTTTGGGCTAATGACGGCACAAAGCCGGATGCCACTGCAAAACCGGATTATGTGCAGACCTTCACTGCAGTAAATGAGCAGAACTCCGCAACTCTCCGTATTCCCCTCACAGAACCCCTGAAGAAAGTGCTTTTTGAGTCTGATCCGGCTAAATGCAATGTATTCGCGGCTGTAAACGTGACTCCTCCGCCCGGAGATTTTACTATTGCAGAATTCCGCAAAATGGCGATTGCTTCCACATTCTCATCTCAAATACTTCAAAATTCATTTGCTATGGACGGCGACAACGAAGTGACCTATGATCGCGCTAAAAATGTCGCAACCGGCACAATATCACTTCAACGTTCGGCTTCAAAGCTTACGTTGGCCCTTTCCGTGGATCCTCAGGTTGAGCAGAGTGTTGTGGTTGACGGCGAACTAATCACCTCGAAATGGCAGCCTGACACGGAGAACATGAGGGTATGGATAAATGGAGCCCTTTCCGAGTCACAGCTTGACCCCGACATGTCAGCAACTCCGGGACCAGGGTATTTCTTCAATACCCCCGACAACCTCACTTATAAATTTAAGAAAAACACCCAGAATCCTCATAAAGCAGGCGAATTTACCTACGATAACGAACAGGATATGCCTTTCTATACATATCCTCACCGCTGGAGTGCCGAACCGGGAGACTATGCGGCTACATATATGACGCTCGCGATTCCATGGATGCGTGTAAATGATGACGGTACTCAGGTTGCAGGCAGCACATGGCGTACCTGTTACTATCAGGTGCCGGTTATATCTGAAAACTCAGATGTGCTTGAGTTGGTGCGCAATGTCGCGTATCACATCTATCTGCATGTGGGCCTTCTCGGCAGCTTCATTCCTGACGAGCCGCTGTTGCTCGAAAACCTTGAATACTCTGCTGCAGAATGGGGCAGCGTCAACATGGATGTCAACATTCCCGATGTCCGCTACCTTGTTGTGGACCAGAATGACTATACCGTCAATAATGAGACGAGTATCGCAATTCCGTTCTATACTTCTCATGAAACTGTTGTTACGGATGCCACCATGACTTTTTATCGATATAATTTCGATGATGTAGGATCAGAAAGGGCAGTTCCTGTAACTATGGCAAAGAATGAGGAATCTATGAAAACTCATAATGGAATAGCAGGAGCTCCTGTTTTTTCAGCAGAATTCAATAATGAGACAAAAGAACTATTGGTCAGTCATGATCTTGTAATGTTTGAAGGATATGAAGCTACGGGAACTGAACCTGTTTCGTTTACAAGTGACGACAAACCTACGACAGAAGACAGGGCTCCGAAAACAGATGCCCAATGGCAATCCGTAATAAACAGCATTAGTTATTTCCGGAAGCAACAACCAACAGCACTAATTCCAGATGTAAATGAGTATTCGAGAGTGGAATTTGTAATTACTCTTCAACATAAGGATATGAAAGATACTCCTAACTTCAAGGAGGAGATTACCATTACGCAATATCCGGGAATGTATATTACTGCTGTACAAAATTACTGGCCCAGTAGACTTGATAGCGATGGGAAAAATGATGCAAATGGAGCTGAAGGAAATACATATATCAATAATAATTCTATCTCGTATTCCCCCTTTTCTCCGGCTTATGTTGAAGATGGTAGAACTGCAACCGATCACAGGCCAAGTGTCAATGTGCCTTCCGGTTGGATGACATCTATAGGCTTAAACTCTGGAAACTTTAACTACAATCCTAACATGTATCTTGTAACTGTAACCACTTTACCGGAAGATACGCCATATAGGATTGGAGACCCTCGCTCCAATGAGATAAATAATTATCTTGCAAGTGCGAACAGAGATTATAATCCTACTAGTTTATTAAACAGGCAACCAACAGCAAGTAATTTTTACAACACAAACTACTCTGAAAATGTTCAAAGAAACTATACAAAAGCCTTGATTACTACAGGCGTCAATAATAGTTTAGCACCCGGTGAAAATAAAACTTTATGGACAGGAAACACGTATTCATGGTATGTTTGGGATGGCAACCAAATTAGTTCTTCCAATTCAGTTACTTGTAGAGGATTTACAAATGCTCGAGCAATTTCAACAAATAATACTAGAAGTCTATCCTTTTATTATCCAACATTAGAAGATGATGCACATAAAATGATGATTGCTCCAAAGTTTAGAATCTGTTCAAGCTATGGAGGCACCACATGGATCCTTAATCGTGAACTTGCACGTAGACGCGCAGCAGCATATCAGGAGATGGGTTATCCTGCAGGTCGTTGGCGCCTTCCTACTTTCGGAGAAGTAGCTTTCATCATGGATCTTGCAGCACAATACAAAATCCCTCGTTTGTTTGGTACACGTACTTCAACATGGTGGTACTGGTGTGCTCAAGGTTTAGTATGTGTGCCTTCAAAACAGAGTGGAAAGACCAACGCGACTCTTCCTGACGATGCTGATTTTGAATTGCCCACTTATAGTACCGCACGTGCTAATGCAAATGGAGCAAGAGATTGTCAGCGTGCTCGTTTTGTCTATGACGAATGGTATTGGGGTGAGTCTGATCTTCCTCATACAGGGACAATAGGATCCGCAGATTGTGTATATACGTTCACATGGGGTGACAAACAATACTGAAAGAAATAGTAATTGATAATTTAGATACGATGAAATATCTGCATTATACACTTATATGCCTGTTAGGATTGATTTTAGGAGGGTGCTCCGATACGTTTGAATCTACACTCATGGAAGGCAATGCCAAGGTAGTAGGTGATAAGGTGATACTTTCGGCTTCTTTCGATGTTCCGGGATTCAAGGAGGTGACAACCCGTGGATTTACGGATGCGCCGACTCTCAATGACCTGAACCTTTATATCATAGAATTCGTGGATAATGGGTCTCCATTGACCAATACACTATCTGCTGTCTATCGCCCTTCAAAAGAGATGGTAGAAGGAACATTAGTGAAATATGACGTGACGATCAACAAAACCGATCAGCCGCGTATACTCCATTTCTTGGCATTGGCAGATGAGAATCTTCAGATTCCTAACGGTGTCGAGGGTTCTGTCATGCCGGGTCTTACCTCTGAGAAAAGTCAGGATGCATACTGGCGTCGCTTAGTTTTCCCTACAGGATATTGTGTGCGGGAGACTTATGACGGCAATAAGGAGCGTTGGGTGATTAATCAGGATCTAAAAGACAAGCTTGTAGGGGATGAGACTTCTGGACCTAAGAACATCAAACTTGTCAGGAACTTCTCTAAGATAACGGTCGGCATTGATCAAAATGCAACTTTCGGTGATGCCAATACAACTGGATTCACACTTGAGGGATTTCTGGTGGTAAACACTCCTCTTAAAGGCACAATGGTTCCTTATTCATCAACAGGGCGTGATTTTCCTGAATTTCTTGACGAAGCAGGAAATACGTTACCATATCAGACAGTTTTTCAGAACTATAAAGGAATATCACCGGCCAATACCACCCTTGGAAATCAGGTAACATCTGAGGACGCTCCGGAAATTCCGGTTCAGACTTTGACTACGTACACAACCAATGAGAACGGAACCACCAAGACATGGAACTGTTTGGCATCTCAATATATGTATGAGCGACCTTTCAGCTCAATGAGCCGTACTTATGTCATAGTTAGAGGTAAGTATCATAATAGAGTTACAAATCCTTCAGATGCTTCTTCATATTATAAACTTGATTTAGGGGCGAATGATGCCAACGGTATCTTCCGTTATTTCGGACTTCTTAGAAATTTCAACTTTTTCATTAGAATAACAGGTATAGCTACTTCCGGATATGCCACTGCACAAGCAGCAGCTGAAGGGACAGTCTATAATAACATCTCATTTGATATAGACACCGATAACCTTCTGAACCTTTCTGACGGTACAGATATCATAAGGGTCAATATGACGACGGCTGTAATAACCGACAATGACTCCATTATAGAATTCAGATATGCCTATAAAGACCATATTTTAGGACCAAATAACGGAACCTATAACAATACTTTGGCAAAGTTTATCGATCTCAAGCCGGGAAGTGTCATCAAGAGTGTGACTCCGAACGATCCGAATACAGCTACTGACACCAATATCTCCGGAACTCCTTGGCGAACGGTAAAGATAGCATGCAATAATCCTACTAATATTACCCAGACACAGGATTTCACAATTGTCAATACCGGTACCGGACTTGGACGAACCATCACTCTTGTATCTCACTTGAAATGGGATTTTGAAAATCTCCGTGAGTTTGCCAGAATATGGGAGAATTATCCTTCCACATATGCAGGTCTTACGACTGAGAACACTCCCACAAACCTAAATAACAATACCTTTGAAAATTTTTGTGGAACAGCTGTCGAATCTCAGTTCACCATATTCTTTGATATTCCGGATAACATTCCCGAGGCACTCTTCCCTCTCGAGTTCACGATTGAGTCAAACCTTCAGGGACTTGAAAACGAGCCCATGGGAACGATTGTAGTGGCTCCAGGACCTTCGCTTTTCGAAGACAATAATGGAGAGAACCGAATACAATACCGTAAGAGTGTCACATGGACGGAATATAATTCACCACTTAGAATGGATGTGCGAGATGACAACGGTACGTCTCTTGGTGATCCTAACGACGGACCTGTGACGCATCGAGTGCGCTGCCGATTCCGTACGATCGAGACGGTTACAAATAATACCGAAGTCACAGTCAGGATAGACAATATCAACTTCAATATGGGAGAAGTCAAGTTTATGCGAACAGACGCTGCAAATAATCTTCGCGGTCCCGGACTTGTGATGTGATATATAAGGACATAATTTGAGCCCTAATCCAAACGAGGGTTATGGCTCTTTTCGTTAGTTCAGATGTGGTGGCGGATGATTGTGTGCTCGGACGGTTTGTATAATATTAAATTCATTTTGTCAACGGATGGTCATTCGCGCCACAATCTCTACTTATATCTAAAGAATACTTTTGACTGCGCTCGGAAGCCGGGATCTAAGCCTAAACTAAAACACGTCACCGCTCCATGAGCTACCTTGCCTATGGGTAGGCGACTTGTGTTAGCTTGGGCGTAGCCAGTTGCTTCAGCTTGAATGTAGTTAATTCCCCACCTCCCCTCTTGCGCAAGTCATGACAATCGCGTCTCCGCTATGGGTAGGCGGTTTCCTAACCGCCTAAGTATCGTCTTCCACATTCCTGCGGAGCGAAGCGAGCGAGCCTCAGCGCCCACGTCTCCCCAGCGCCCTCAGCAAAACCCTCCGCCCCTTTGCGGCTTTGCGTGAGCCCTTCAGTCTCCCTTGCACTCCCGGCGCGAACTATGATAGCTTAGGCGCAGACCTGATTCTCAGCGC
>JAIECF010000191.1 GCA_029068655.1 Muribaculaceae bacterium
TTTTTGATGTTCTGCTCCGTACCACGCTTGAACGCCTGGTTAGTTGAGCTCTCGGTGATTGTGGTGTTGTCATTGACGATGTTCTTATTAACACCGATGTGCTCCATGATGGGCATGAAGTTACCAACTTTCTCGTTCTCCTCATCGGAGTTGTTGGTATAGCCGATGTTGATGGAGTTCATGATCTCCATCGTGAACCGGTTGTACGTCTTCTGTTTGCTGCGGATGAATTCCAGAATCGACTCGAACGTGGCATAGAAGATGATACCGAATACTTCGATATTGCCGCTGGACACTGTCATGCGGAACTGCTCATACGCAGAGCGGGCCACCAACTCGCAGACGATCCGCAGATCTTCCGTGTTCGTCACGGCGGTCTCATCGAACCACTTCTTCACCAGGGTCTTCTTCTTGGGCGGATTCTTACTGAGTTCCACCTCAATCTCAGGAGCTTCTTTCTTCTTGGGCATGGGTTGATTTCCTCCTTGTTAGATATATTTATCAACCTTTGGCTTGGGAGTACCAAGCAACAGCGGTTGATCCTACCAAAATTGCAGACAGAAGGATAGAGAATACCGCGATTAATATCGTATTCCTTCGCTCATCCTTATCCATCTTCGCTTTCTGTTCGTCAGTAGCATAGTGCTCATAGTAGTACGAGCGAGCTGCACAAGCAGCCATACCACCATCCGGATTACTCATATCTGATAACACTTGGTTGAGAGGGATCAAGTCATCCGTCTTCTTTTCAGAATTCAGAATAATTCGAATTTCTGCGTGCTGACGCAACGATGAGCGGAACATGATGCGGGCACTATATACTTGTCTTGTTTTCTTGATATTACTTGCCGTAATGCTTATGTCATCACATTCAACAGTTCCAATCTTCTCATAGTCCGTAAGCGTGCTTGTACGCACCCGATCTTGCACATACACGTCGATCGTATACCCTTGGAACTTGACGCCGACTTCTTTCAGAAGTCCATATAGATTCATGTTACCATCAAATGTGATATCTCTACCATGAGAATATCTGGTACTGTTGGGGAATTCAATGCGCTCGCCCAACTTAATCATTCTGCACCTCCTCGGTTCCTTCAGGCCGGTTGCAATAGATGTTGAACGACCACGGTGCTGGGATATGTCCATGCCATTGTGTAGCCTTGATACTATGTACAGCCAGCTCGCCGTATCCTTCCGGGCACTTGTTGATGAGGACGTCTTCCTCAAACTGAAGCCCGTAATGGCTATCCAGATCTCGTTCAATCGGGATAATGTCAATTGTGCCATGTGTGTACTTTTCCTGAGAGAGTATCCATTCAATGGCACTTTTGACAGTCTCATCCTTTACGTCTCCATGATATTCAGACGCATCCATTATGGGCATCTTGCAATGATGCAATTGGATCATAATGATCAACCTCCTTACATATTGAGAATATATAACTCAGGTGTCGATCATATCTTTGTCGATCTGGAATTCACGCATCATCATCTTACGGCCGAGTAGGTCCTGAGCTGTACCACCACGAAGCAACTGGAATATCTTCATATCGTTCTCAATGTCGGTTACATTGACGCGAATCAGGCTTCTGGTATTGGGATCCATGATTGTCGTGCGGATATCCGCTTCATCATTTTCGCCCAAGCCCTTAAACCTGTGCAGGATGTTCGGCTGATACTTCTGAAGAATCTTCAAACAGCCGAGCAGGGATAGCGTGTGCTCGGTAGATGTTTTCACATCCTTGAGAATTAGCGTCTCTCCCGGCTTTGCACCCCACTGAGAAATGATCTTCACCAACGCGGTGCATTTCCGAATCATCGGTGTATTGATCTCCAGCAGCTGGAGCCGTCCATCAATGATACCACGGATGACCTTTCTCTTCTCGTCATAGTAGACCTCAGGGAACTCAATCGCGATTCGATCAATCATTTTGTTGATGTTGATGATCTTCGTTGCGTCTTCACAGCTCATATTGGATCCGTCATAACCAGCAAAGACCAGCTCTTCCAGAATCTGTTCCAACAGCCTATCCCGAACATTGTAATGCTTGGCGATCATTGTCATCTCGTTAACATAGGAGCTGGTGTCTGCAAGGAACTGAGTCCATTCATCCTTCGCCAACCATCTGGGATCTACGTCACCGATCTTCACATAACCGAGACGATAGTACTTGGTAGCTTCCTTCAGATACCGAGCGATGTAATCCGGCATGTTGATAACAAACGGATTCTTCTTATCATCAACTCGATACAGTGGCGGCTCAGCGATGAAGAGACGCCCATCCAGAATGATCTCAATAAAGACCTTAAAGAAGAACGCCAATAGCAGACTTCTGATAAAGAAGCCATCAACATCAGCGTCAGACGCAATGATGATCTTATTGTACATCAGCTTACTGAGATCAAACTTCGGGCCAACATTGCATCCCATGACTGTTGTCAGATCAGTAAACTCGCGGTTTCCCTTAGGGCCGATGATCTGATCTGGGCTCATCTTGTAGACATTACCACTGACGCCACCGATCGCAAACAACGCTTGGAAGCGGGGATCCCT
>JAIECF010000192.1 GCA_029068655.1 Muribaculaceae bacterium
TAAACCCTCCCACTTAGTCAAAAAACCGCCAACACATCAACACCGCCTGTCTCAAAAAAAAAAAAAAAAAAAAAACGGAAACCCAAAAAGGAGGTTATCATGGGAAACTATAGCGCATTTATGAAATTCCCTGGACCTGATTCCAAGGAGGAAGGAGGTGAATCCTCTGCTCTTACTGCTCTGGCTCTTGGGAGTCCTGGATGCACCTACTACATGGGTCATAACACCAACGAGGAAAGGCTGGAACTCCAGAGGATTGAGCTTGCAGCAAGGACTTGCTACAAGTCCGAGGATAAGATGACAGGCGATTCCTCTGTCAAGATGTTTGAGATGCTCGAAAGGAGAGGGCACCTCGCTATGCTGCGTTTCGGTGAGAGGACCGTGAAGATGCAGCGGGGTGATTGGTGCAACCTCGAGAGAATCCTTACAAACACCCATCAAATCCAGTACTGGCGCTGGGCTTGGGCTCCTGCTGCTCCTGAAACTGTCTTTGTTACTGCCAACCTTTGCAGCTGGCTGAACCTTGCCCTGATTGTCAACAAGGGTGCCTTTTCTAATGCTCTGCGGTGCTTCTGCATAAATGCTTTCGAGGGTTGGCCTCATGTGCAAAAAGTTGTGAGGGAGAGGGTCGGCGAGTATTATATGCACGAGGACTACAACCCTATCTATGTGAAGGATGTGTCTGTGTTTGACCTGGTCGAGTTGAGGGACGACCACGGATACAACCTGTTCCGCTACTGCTTCCGCGTTGTTTGTGATAGGGGCATCTCCCATGAGATTGTGAGGCATACCACTCTTTCGTATGCTCAGGAAAGCACACGGTGGATAAACTACGGAGGCAAGAAGGACAGGGGACTTGCTGACCTGGTTTTCAAGCCTGAGCATCTTGAGGGGCATCCTGCGTGGAATATCTTTACGGATGAAGGGAACTTCCTACAAGCAATGGCGGAGGCTTACAAGGCCTACCAGCATTGGACCAACGAGGACAACCCCTGCAGACTCGTTCCTGGCGATGCACGGAACTTCTTCCCTCATTGCTTGAAAACGGAGCTTTGCATAAGCGGCTATATCGACAAGAGCCCGATTGGCAAGGAGTTCAATCAGGGCTTTTCTCATTTCATTGACATGAGAGCGGCGAAGGATGCCCACAAGGGAGTGCAGGTCATTGCAAGGGCGATGGCTGAAGCTCTCGGGTATCCTTTGCCCGACAACGCAGAGGAGAAGTAAGGAAATGAAAAAGAAGGGCGGTTCTGTTATTGTTGCGGTTGACCCGGGAATCAATAACCTCGGTTGGTGCGTCTGCACAATGCAGGGCCGCCCTATCGAATGGGGCCTTGAAACCTCCACTCTGGATGACCTAAAAACGCCTGAAAATATACGAGCGTTTAAGCAGAATATGCGCTTCATGCTCGACCGAATAAACTCCTTTGCAAAGGAGCGGAAGAAGCGGATTGAGTTCATCATGGAGCGATATATGCCTCGTGGCATGAGGAGAGGGAACCAGACTGAAAGGATTAACATCATCATTGGCTACTTGCTTGCAAAGGTGAAGTATGCCAATGTTTACCTGGTGCCCGCTTCTTCTTGGAAGAACAGAAGGGAGCGTGTTTACATTCACCTTGACAACAAGACCATCCCTGAGCATATAACGGACACCTATACCATGTCCCTCTATTTGTTGGAGAGGATAATGGGAAGAGTGAACGAGAAACAAGTCCGTAAGTTGCTCAAGCAGGTTGACAAGACTGACTTTGGATGGAAGAAGGTCAAAGGTGTGTGGACTTCTCCTACAGCCTTATAGCAGGTGTCCTATGAGTGAGGGTTTTGAGTTCGCAGCAAACGCCTTCTTTGTTTGCTTGGGTTTGGTGCAGTTCTCCCACGTTAGGGAGATTCATTTTAACCTAGAGTGCTGCCCTTCCCCTGCAAGGTATCTGTGGCTTGTGTTCAATATTCTGGTAGAGATTGTTTTGGTTCTTATGGCTTTCGGTGGGTATAAAATCTGCATCAATTACGGTATGTCCTCGTAGGAGTCCATCATGCACATGGTCCTCAACAATCGCTTATGGATTCCCCGCAAAGCCTGGAAGAATATTCCCAAAGAAAAGCGTGAGGCAATTATAGAGAAATTTCGCAAGGTCTTTGTGAATCCACAGGAGTATTGTGAACTCCTCGCTGCTGGCAGAACTTGCATCCCTCGGGATATAAGGGAGAAGGAATTTGGCACTGAGGCTGCAAAACAGATGTGCCAGGAATGCCCTGCAGCCCAAAAGAAGGCCATCTGCATATTCCGGAATACGAAGTATGTATCCCTTTATAGGGGAGACTTGGAAAAGATAGATGCCGTTATCAAGACGGTAAAGAAGTACAACAAAGGAATTAAGACCAAAGACCTCAGGGTTGAGGAACCTCTTGTCAAGAGGATAAAGGTCAACGATACAGGTGATGAAAGGTCTGTAGCACAGAATAAACTCGCCCAATCCTACGTGGATGAAGGGTACGGTATTCTTGTTGCTGCTGCAAGGTTCGGTAAGACACGGACTGCGCTTGTAGCCTCGTCTTTGCTCAATCAGCGCACCTTCGTTTTGGCTCATCAGGTTGAGTTGCTGGAGCAGTTTCAAGCAAACTGGACCAAGTTCTCAAACCTGAAAAAAGACCAAGTAAAGATAAATCCTTCCGTTGAGGAAGCAAAGAAAATTCCTGTTTCTCTGTTCACCTATCAGCATTTTCTCCATGAGAATGGCACCAAGAGGTTGAAAGCTCTATGCAAAGTGCCTGGCCTTGTCATTGTTGATGAGGTGCACCGCTGCGCTTCCAAGGGTTTCAACAGGATTGCCAACGCCTTTCATGCAAAGTATAGGTTAGGCATAACGGCAACTCCTGACAGAAAAGACAAGATGTCCTTCCTCATCTACAACACCTTCGGACCTGTTACTGCAAAGGGTGGTTCGGAGATGTTGTCCTGCAAGTACAAAATCCTCAAGACAGGTTCTATCATTTCCGACTACGAGAGGGTTCCTCACAAGAGGCGCTTCACCTACATAAACAAAGCCCTTGCAAAAGAGGACGAGAGAAACGCTTTTATTGCAAAGAGAGCTGTGAGGAATGTGGAGAAGGGCCATAAGGTTCTTATACCTGTGAAGGGTGTAGAGCATCTGCAAAAGATTGCAAAGTTGGTCAGAGCAGGTCTCAAAAAGCTCCACTACAACAAAATCCTTGTATGCGAATACTCTGCCCAATTTGTGAAAGGAAAGAAACGGGTTGAGGTATCGCAGCAGATACGCGACGGCTACTTTGACGTTGTGGTGGCAATCGAGTCCATGATAAACGTGGGCTTTGATGCACCGAGGATTAGCAATCTTATCCTCAATGCTGGTAGCTATTCCTTCAATGAACCGAATATGTACCAGCTTTTCTCGCGTATCAGGACAAAGTGTGAGGGTAAGAAAACCCCTCTCATTGATATTCTGCAGGACGAGTGCAAATGGTCAGAGTATTCTACCAAGCGCATTGAAAAGCAAATGGAAGAGTACAAGTTTACGAAGATTCAACCCAAGAGGAAGAAGAAATGAACACAGTGGGAATCTATGGGTGCAAAGAAATTGAGAAGCAGTTGGATGAACTGGTGAGAATCCAGACAAAGGTGCTTCCCAACCTTGTTGTCCTTGAGGGGCCTGACGGTGTTGGCAAGACTACCATTGCAAAGAAGCTGGTTGACAGGCTCAACTCTCTCGGTCACTTTGCACAGTACAGAAAGGAACCTGGTGGCAATGACATTGGCATCGCTTTGCGCGAAGCTCTCCTGAACAGAAAGGAGCTTCTGCCCGCTGACCAGTCTGTCCTCGCTTTTGCAACGTCTGCCGCTATCACCATGCAGGAGATTGAAAAGAATCCTCGGGTGATTTACATTCTTGACAGGTACATGGAGTCAACTCTCGTGTACCAGTTCCTCATTCCTTACCTCAGCGGAAGCGAGTTGGATGAGGCCCACGAAAGGGTAAGGAAGGCGATTGCATTTTTCAAGAGTTCCGGCTACTTGCCCTCGGCTATTGCGACCTTCTCCATTCGCCGTGATACCAATTCGGCCTTTGAGTCGGCTTGCAAGGACAAAAATGTTTACGAGGAGCAGGGATTTCCTTTCTACCTGAAAGTGGTTGACGGATATCGTTTCGTTGACTATGCACAGACCCACAAGCCTTTCAACGGAACCTTTTACCGTATCATAAATTCCTACGAGGGTGACCTCGATAGGATTGTGGATGAGCTTGACCACACCATACCGCTCATGGTTCGTATGTTCAACCCGAAAGGAGAATAACGATGGAAATCAAGTCTCGCCAAGTGTTTCAGTGCCCTACTTGCGGTACCAATCATTCCTACAGGGAAGAAGCGGAAGCCTGCTACAATGCAAACAAGTGGAATGATTCCTTTCCTGAAAAGGAGCATCTTTGGAAATGGAATATCTTTCCCTCTCCCTGCTGCTCCTCGCATATCGTGGCCATTATCCCGAGCAAGGTGGACAAGAGCTACTGCTGGGCCGATGGTACCATATGTACGGAGCGTGGTGTTTCCCTGTTCAACTCCTTTGGCAACAACTATTTCAATGTGTATGCCTCAACCCCGATTCTTGTCCTCGACTTCATGGAAGCGTGGAACAGATACAAGCTGCTTCCTCCTGTCCAGTATATGAAGGGAGCGCCCTCTGCTGTTCATAAGGACATCCGAACGGTGCTCTTTTATGCGCTTGAGGAGCGCAAGAGGGAACTGTTCTCGGCAAGCCTGTCCATCGACCAGATGATGGCGGCTATCGCTGCCTACGAGTTTGTAGAGTTCACCGCTCCTGTAACCGCGGGTGCGGAAGAGAAGTACAAAAAGCTGGGTCGGTATCTTGATACCAGTTACATACCCAAATCCAAAATCATCAACGGTGAAAAGCTGCTGGATGTGGGCAGGTACTCGCCGGAGATTGCCGCATATTTCAAGAAGGAGAAGTAGGTGGACTACTCTCTGAAGGATACAGTCGATACCTGGGAGACCTATCCGAAATACACCTTCATCCCGGTGTTCATCGGTGAACCCAACTCGGCTGTGTTCAAGTTTTCGGACGTGGACAATCGTACTACCTCCAAAGTGTATGACTCTCCTTTCTGGGAGATTTATGCAGTAACACCAAAAGGGATGACCAAGATTGCGGGTTTCATATTCGTGGGCCTTGGTGAGGTGGTACGAATGACCACGAAAGCCGTAGCTTCTGCAAAAAGGAGCGTAGGCAAGGACCTCGTTTCTTGCACAACAAAAGAAAAAGCCTGGAGCAGTAACGGTCTGGACCTCATTCGCTACGAAAACATCGGTGAGGTAATAACGGACCTTTGCACTGTTATGGGCGTTGATGTAACAATCAACCTCGAGGAAAATAGATGACTCTTGAGGAAGTTGCAGACCTTGTCGGAAGGTATTGTATCATATTTGATAACCTCTCCAACAGGAGTGTTGCCAGGGGCAAGGTTCTGAAAGTCAAGCTGAACCCTGTCCCTTGCGTGTCCTTTGACAACATCCATTTTTTCTCTTTGGATGAGGACAACCTGGTTGATTACCGAATCATTCCTCCCATGGAAGCAGAGGGGATGGGTGCGGGTTTGAGTCTCCCACCCTATTGGAAGAAGGGCCCCTGGAGGAATAAGGCTGAAAACCCTGACCAGGTGAAGGATGTATATATTGAGCAGAACTTCATAGACCCTGAAATCCTTGACCTTGTCCTTACAATAAACAGGATTCCCAATGTTTCGACAGGAGGAAGCTGTTGGGGTCATGTGGTGAAACCTGCTTTTGTGACCCTTATTTGCCGGGACTTCGCCGGGTTGAATTTCCTCCTGCGTTGCCAAAATGATTTTTCTGACAGATGGCGCATTACTACTGACCCTGTAACCTCTCCGAATGTGACCAAGTTCATAAACAGCCTTACCCTCCTGTCCGTAAATAGGGGCGATAAAGTATGTGAGGACATAAAAGACCTCACGAAGCATATACAGGACAAGGGAAGGGAAATAGGAATCCTCAGGGTTGGGTTGAAAGAAGAGGATTTCTTTCTACATTTGGAGTGAGTCATGCCCGTAAAGCGCCTGGCTTTTTGCAAGCTGCTTAAATCGCAATACGTTCCTTATTATGCCTACCCTCGCTTTCGGCCTTCGGAGGCAACGGAGTTCTATCAATTCGGAAAGATTGAGAGGTTCCGTAAGCTGACGGGCATAGTTCCAAGAGAAGAAATGGCAGTCATAAAGCCCTCCTTGCAGATAAAGACCTGGGAGCGCTTTATGAAGATGGGTAACATACCTGATGCAACCATCGTCATATCTTCTGAGGTCACTGACTACCTCGCCATTCAGGCTGCGGCACTTCTGAACTGGCGATGGATAAATCTCTTCCCTAACTCCGATTGGCGTTGGTTCATTCCTTCGCATACAGTCAAGGAGTTCAACAGGGAAGCCTCTTTTATTTTCATTCGTTCTATTCTGCCCGACAAGGCACAGGCGGTAAACATTCTCGACCTTATCAATAAGCATCCGAGAGCTTTGAAGGTACTCGTGGTCGGTGGTATGCAGGGTATCGACTACACGGACACTTATCTCCATATACCAGTTCACATGGCCTTTCATATTGAGGGAACACGGGAAAAACTTCCTCCTGCTATTCGCGTATCCTCTTCGGTTGAGGTGGAACACGCAAACCCGGCCCTCACTCTGAATTGGTCTAAAGAGCTTGCATCGCTCAAAGTGTTAAGGAAGGATGATTAGGTATGAACCCTCTACGAGAATGGGCACAGCATAACCTTCTGCGAGGACTTACCTCAAAGAATAATGCTGACCTGAATAAAAAGCTGTTTCCGGAGATTCGCAAAAAGTGGTTCGTATCTCCGAAGTATAAGAGGGCATTTGCGCTCCTCAAATCCATATATCTCAAGGAAGGGCGATTTCCATCTTGGAAGTCCTTTATTGCGAACCCTTCTCTTTCAGCGGAGGATTCCAAATATCTTCGCACGAAGGAGATAAAGAGAAAGTCCAACGAGAAGGAGGACGTTTCCCTCCGTATTCCGAGAACGGAGGAGGAGTATAACGGTCTTGTATCTCGGATGAAGTTCGATGCAAGGCACGTTTCGGTCATAAAGCTGCATAATCGTTTGGCGTCTGCATTGGATAACGATGACATGACGCCGGATGAGTTGGACTATATAATTGCCGAAATAAAGGGCGAAGCAAACAAAACCTCGGAGGACATGAATACAAGGGGCGAACACGTTTCGCTCACTTTGGATTCTATTCGTCCTCTGATGAAAAAGGCCTACAAGGAAACAAAGGAAAAGTTCTACATTCCTACGGGTTTCAAAGCATTTGACTCAATCAATATTGGTATTCCTACTTCGTCCTTATTTGTCATTATAGGAAAGACAGGTGCGGGTAAAAGTAGCCTCGGTTTGAATATAGGAATGAACTCCAAGGAAGTCGGTGCTAGGGTTGCTTTTGTACCCCTGGAAATGACTGTTTCGGAAATGCTTGTAAAGATGGCCTCTAGGCTACTGAAAGTACCTGTAAACGAACTCATGCAAAACCCGAAGCGGTCCTTCAAGAGGATGATAAAGGTCCTCAGAGACTTCTTCGAGGATACAGGAGAGGATGGTGCTTCCTGTTTCGACTTTTATGTGCCTGAATCTTCTGATACTGTCGAGGATGTTCTCACCTATCTTGAACCTTACAATTATGACCTAATCATCCTCGACTATCCAAAGTTGCTCTCTACGGGTAATCTCCCTGAATGGGAAGCCCTTGACAAGGGAGCGAAGTTTGCAAAGAAATTTTCTACGAGGAATAAGACCTACGTTCTCTGGATTGCCCAGATGGATGACACCACAGAGGCAATCAGGTACTCTCGTGCTGTTATGGAACATGCATCTAATGCGTGGGTTATTTCGGGTGACATTGACGAGAATAGGGAATCTGGTCAGGTTCTCATAAAGCAAAGAAAGGCACGTGGTCAGTCACCTCATTCTTTCAACCTCAAGCAAGACCTTTCCTACTCCTTCTTTGGGGATATGGATGACGAAACAATAGGGGACGAACCTATAAACAAGAAAAAGCGCAAAAAGAAAGATGAGGAGCTTGAGGAAGACGATGTAAAGACCACAAAGGAAATTCAGGACAAGACTCGCAAAAAGAAAACCAAAAAGGGCAGAGTGAAAATCAAGGTTGGGCCTGGCTTGGATGAAATGTCGGCAGCCGATGATACATTCATGGATGTCCCTGAGGAATACTGATATGGAAAATGACAAGATGACTCCCTCGTCCTATCGGGACTATATAGAGGAACGGGTTAAGTATTGTTTGTCTGTTGGCAAGGTCACCAAGGATATGCAGGAGGAGTTTTTCAACAATCCCCGCTCCAGTATTGCCCTTATTATGGCCGTTCTCGGTATGCAGACCGAGCTTGGTGAGGTCATCGACATAGTGAAAAAGAAGGTTCTGTATGGGAAGCCCATGAACCTCGGTGAGCTTATGGAGGAGATGGGCGACTTTCTGTATTTCTGGGACCTGTTCTCCCATTATATTCGGGAACTTTCCT
Organism: Muribaculaceae bacterium; assembly: GCA_029068655.1. Taxonomy (GTDB): domain Bacteria; phylum Bacteroidota; class Bacteroidia; order Bacteroidales; family Muribaculaceae; genus Lepagella. The sequence goes on from JAIECF010000192.1 coordinate 8,608, forward strand.
GCTGTGATGATGTAAATGACATTATGATAAGGGAGCTTAACAAAGGAAAGCTGAAAGTTCGGTACCCTGAGGACGAGTTCTCTTTGCATCGTTCCAACAATAGGGACCTTGAAAAGGAAAGAAAGGTGTTTGAAAACTACGACAGGAATATCTAGGAGCTCATCATGCCTGTCTGCCCTATAAACCCAAAAATGAAGGTGCCTAATCCCTGTGGCACCTGTACCTGTTTTAATCACGTTCCCACGCTTGAGTATGAGTGCCTTCCTCTCCATTGCTCCATTTACAATATATCACCTAGTTCCGTTATGAAAAACCTCTATGGCAAGGGTTACAAGATGCAGGTAGCTCTGGCACTCAAGGCTACTCGCATTGCTTGGGCCAAGAGGTTCCTCAAACCGCGTAAGTTCAATCCTATCGGTTTTGAAAAATGGTGGTATGATAGGCTCAAAGAATCGGGAACCCTAAAACCCGATATTCACTGGATAGACATGGTTCAGGAAAACAAGGGCTTCCTTATCGCTGATAGGATGGCTCAGGTTCTCAATACTATGGATGTCCAGGAATGGTCGCTGAAAGAAATATGCCTGGAGTATAAAGAGCTTTTCGGGTCTATAGACCCTGTGGCTTTAGGCATTCCAGCAACTCAAAAGGATGAACTTCTTGACTTTCTGGAGGTGGTACAATGAAAAGGAAGAATTATGTGCATTGCCCGAAGCCCGGGTGTGACGAGCCCTTAAGAGGCTCATGGAGTGACTACCTCACTGGCGAGAATCACCCCAAGACAGGTCTTCCTGTTTATCAGTGCCCGCATTGTGGCCTCAAGTTCACCGCAGATGCTTTCAAGGCAAATGCGGTTCCCGTGCCTGATGGTGACTCCGACATCATCATTTACGACACCTCTTCCAACCATATCATCGACATCATCCCGCATGAAATGAAGTTCACGGACGGCCAGTTCTCCTACATTCACCTTCCCATCAGCGTATGCACCAACCAGAATCTTCGGTGCTTTGCTTTCAAGGCGAAGGGTTTACCCTTTGAGGAAATCGAGCGGGTGGCAAAGGAAGCTGCTGCCCGAAATGACCTGAAGGTGCTGCGATGAACCAATACGATGAACGGAGGCTGAAAGACCTCATTGACAATATACGGGGAAACACCTTTCGCGCTTACAAGGATTGGTTTGACGACATCAAGGCTGCCAATCCTGAAAGCATTGACCTCGGCCCTCTTTATGAGTTCCAGCAGTCCCTTTCCTCTCTTGTCAAAGCCTACATGGAGCAGATGTACTACACCTACGACAAGAAGGTGAGCCAGTACGAAATGCTCTCCGACCCTGAATACCGAGGCTTGGCACAGGAGTATGCAGAAAAAGCTGTGAGGGAAAGGGAGACTCTTGTGAATGAGGCTTTGGCCCTTGTCACTCCTTTCTTGAACACCGAAACGGACTCTCCAAACAAGTACGGCTTTGACAAAGCCATCTCCGAGAAAATCCTCGCAGGTATTCCTAGCAGGCAGATGGAAGGTATGTCCATCTTTGCGGCGAAAACGATGTTTGTTCCGAATAAGAAGGAATACTCGCCTAAGCTCATGCGGGCCTACTATCGCATGGAGCATATCAAGGACGAGATTCTATCCATTCGGAAGAAGTATCTCTTGGAATGCCTGAAAGACCTTGACTTTGAGGGAGCATACAACCTTATCTGTGAGAGGATGATAAATGGCAGCGCACCGCAAGAATCCTGAACATCGGGAAGAGGGCAGGCATTCCGAGCCTGAAACGGTACTCACCATCAGCAAGAATGCCGCTATAGTGGATGCAGACCTCAACCCTCCGAAAAAGGAAGAACCCAATCCCCCTATAGAAGGTGGTGTGGCTGAAAAGCTGCCTGATTGGATGGGCAATGCCATAAAAAACAAGGATGTAGAGCTTGTCCTCGAGGGCAGCGAGGAGAGTGATACCAAAGAGATTCCTCTTACGCCACCTCCTGCCCCTGACCTCAACCCTATTCAAGAGTCCTTCGCCGAACTCAATGCAGCGCAATTAGAGAAGAAGCTGCTTTTCGAGCAGCGGAGGGCGCAAAATAGCCTGCTTGCTCAAGAGAGGGAGAAATTCCTTGCAAGGAGGAAGAGCAGAGCTATTCCCGTGCATGAAGTTCCTTCAGGAAGGAAGACCTATCCTGTCGATGCGACTATCTCTTACCTTCCCTATAATGTTCAAGACCTTGAGGACATGAATAACCCTGAAATTCCTCTCTTTGAAAAGTACCTCATAGGTCTTGAGGGATTCCAGACAACCAATATGACACCGTTGGACCTTACGTTCAATGACTTCCTTTTTATCTGCGATGCCCGCCAACTTCAGGCTATGGGTGAGGATATTTCCTTCTGTTATCCTTATGTGTGTACCTCGTGTAATAGACCCGGCGTAATTTCCTTCAAGTTAAATCAGGTCGAGTTCAACGAATTGGAGTGCAGCCTTCCTATTCGGGTTCGTTTCCATACTTTCCCCGATGAGGAATTTCGGTTTGTTCCCCATACAATCGGTGACACCATCACCCTTATGAAGAATGACGTGTACTGGCGTAAGCTGGGTAAGGACTACCTCTTGGATGAAGAGGGAGACCGCATTGTAAATGAAATGGCAATCAACGCTTCCAGGTGCATATCACACCCCTGGGAGACGGCATACTATATGTTCCTTGAGGCATCGGAGAATCCTCAGGACAGGGCAATCTTTGACCAGATTG
>JAIECF010000193.1 GCA_029068655.1 Muribaculaceae bacterium
CTGAGCGGATTATCCCATAATCAAATAACCCGATATACAAATTATCAAATATCATAATTACCCAATGCTATAATGTAGCTTTTATCAAATGCTATAATTACCCAATGTTCAAATAACCCAACGACTGAATAACCGAATTATCCGATGATTCAATGTTCTAATAACTGTAGTATCTCGGCGCTTGGTTTCCGGTTAGGGCATCTTAGATACTTCGGTCTGTCTAACTGATGTATCGGGAAACTCCGGTTCGTTGAAGTACGTGAGGCAGTAATGGGTTAAGGACTTAGGAAATTTGATGTTGCACAAGCTATGAAATGGAGGTCAACCTTGCTTTGCAAGATATGCCGATTGTATACACAACGGCAAATCCGCCTCCCCATAGGTGAGGGTTAATTCCGCTCGAAACTCGCAGACTTTGATACTTGGAATAAGGTAACCGAGATACTTCGGTTTGTCGGTCGGAAGAACTGGGATACCTCGGTTCGTTGGTTCAGACAACCGGAAACACCGGGGTAATGTAACAGAATACTCAAATGGTGCAATAACCTTATTATCGCATATTCAGCAACCGAGATACCTCGGTTTGTCAGTCGATAGAACTGAGACACCTTGGTTCGTTGGTTCATACAACCGAGACCACTGGTGTAATGTAACCGGATATTCAAAGGTGTAATAATCTAATAATCGAATGTGTAAATACTCAAATGCTCAAATGTCTCAACTATCAAATGTTCCATTGCTCAAATATGGCAAGTACACAATTATACAATTATCAAATTTTTCAATGCTCCATTTATCTAATGCAAGAATGTTCAAATAACCTATTTATACCATTATCGCATAACATGTCAAAGAAAAAAGAAATCACTATAAACACAAGACTTACTGAGGACGTACATAAACAGATGCGCGAAAAGGCTGTGACCTATTTCGGTGGAAATATGAGTGCGCTGGTTAGATGTGCCTCACTCAAATATTCCGAGGAAGTTACGTCTTCGGAGACTATAGAAACAAATCCTCAACTCTATGCACTTATATCCACAATGATGAAGAAGATTGACAAGATCGGTGTCAATCATAATCAGGCTGTCAAGTGCATCAATGAAAAGATGAAGATGTCGCCACTTGCCTTTACCGCCAACGACCTTCTTCCCTTCAGTCAATTCGGTGGAGATATGAAGACCATTCAGGATATGCTGCGCTATCTATATGAAATGCTCAAATCATAAATCCGAGGAGTATGATTGTCAAGAAACTTAGTGATGCACATGGTGGAAGATTCCCCGGTGCAAAATACAATGAGGAAAAGGTTGCAGCCGGTGTTGCCGAACTTATGTTGATGGCAAATGTCAGCGAGAGACTACGCCAGACTGTAGAGACAATGCACCGATTCGGACTTGATGCGGCTGCCGAGGTGGAACGCTATCTGAAAGAAAGGTCAAAGACCTACGGTAATACGAATACAGATCGCTTTCAGTTCCACGTGTCGGCTTCCGTTGAAGGACGCACCATGACACCGAAGGAGCTTACCGACTTTGCCCGAGAACTGATGAAAGGTATGGGTTATGAGAAGCAGCCTTACTTTGTCTATGCACATCATGACACGGACAATAACCACGTCCATATACTTTCTACGAGGATTCAGCCAAACGGCTACGCTATCTCCGACCATCAGGATATTCGCAGGCTCAATGCCTGTGCCAACCGCATACTTGCCTCCGACATCAACAAGGATATTGAGCGAATTTTCAATTACGATTATGAGACGGAAGGACAGTTTGCAAATATCGTCAGATCTTTCGGCTTCAAGATGGAAAAGTCTCTTGACGGCTACCGTCTTTTGAAGAACGGTGGCGATGCCGGGAATATCTCAGTCGGGGATATATTCAGTCATATAACCAAGAACAGCCAGAAGCGTAAGGATCGGGCTACCCAGCTTCGTGCCATTATCAAGAAATATAAGGCTGAGATTGCAGAGGGAAAGTCTCAAAGTCTCAATAGTCCCGAAGTATCAAAGTCCAAGAAGAAAAAGCCTACTCGTCCCCAATCCAATCCGGATATAAAGAAAATCCTTGATAAAAACGGAAAACCGCTGAGCAAAGGGCAGCAGGAGCAGCTTCAACTGCTTATATTCACCCTCAAAAAGAATTTCGGTATAGACATCTATTTCCAGAAGGACAAGAACGGTAAGGTTCGTGGATATGGCATAGTCGACCATGCCGGAAAGATAGCTTTTGACGGTAGCAAGGTGATGAAACTGTCTGAGCTGATAGACTTCTTTCCCAAACAGGAACGCAAGCCTTCGCCGCTTGATGTTTATCGTAATATGCTCAAAGTTGAGATCGGCAACGATGGGCGTAAAGACTATATGCGTATCAGGATGATGGATGGCAGCACATATCAGAAACCGATTACCTTGCGTCAGGCAGCGTGGTACAATGGTGTGAAACCAGACGACAGGGAAGATTTTGCTTTGACGATAGCCGCTACAATATTCACAGAAGAGATACTTATGGCATACCTCTGTCAGCAACCAAACCAAGACTTCAGGAACAGAATACAATCTGTCACTGCCGTCAAGAATAGGGAGGGAAAATACGCACTGAGGATAACAATGAGGGACGGTATGCCTATTCCAATGATACCAATGGACCATCAGGACGAAACAGATTATCGTAGGCTATCCCCGGACGACAGACAAGACTACCTCCTGAATCTTGCCGTTCATTATCTAACCAGAGAAGATGCAAGAGCGATTATACAGCGCATACGTCAGACAACCAAAGACCAGACAGGTGTGCGTGTCCTACCGCATCCGCAAGACTTCACCCAGCAGACCGCCAACGTCTTTGCGCTCAATTTTGCCAAAGTCCTCTCATGTTTCAACGTCGGCACCGACCGCGGAGAAAACCGAGAATGGGAAGTCGGCACCAACTCCCGCTATAATGATCTCGACACAAAACAGTCAGACT
>JAIECF010000194.1 GCA_029068655.1 Muribaculaceae bacterium
GGGAAGAAGCATAAGTCAAATCCTTCGTAGGAAGCAGCTATCATATCCACTATGGCATTGAAGCTATCCAAGGCTTCTTTCACTTCTTCTTCCGTCGACTCATCCTTCCATATCCAGGCATTGAGATCCCCTGCATGAAATATCGTGCGACCCGCTATTGTCACTGCGTATGAGTTACCGATATCTGTAGAAGGGAAAGTATTCACGCTTATTCGGTCATCCTCGTAGTGGTCCTGGTCTGACATGGCGATCACTCTGGAAGGTTCCACCTTATCCCCTTTGTATGAACTGTCGGGGCTGATGATATGATTGATACGCTTCCTGACATCCTTGCTGACAATATAGCGGATGTTCGGGAAGTGCTTTGCCCATCCGAATATTTCCGGATTGTAATGATCCTTATGTCCGTGGCTCACGAATACATACACCGGCATATCCCTATCTACATTCATCAGCGGGTTAGGGAGTGGTCCGTGTTGATAGGGATCTTTCCAGAAGTCAAATACGAGTACTGCTTCAGATGTCTTTACGACGAAGCAATCATGATAGATATATATGGTCTTGATGATGTTCATATGTACTGTTTATGCCATAAAGCGCCTCTCCGAGGCTACTAAACTTTTGTATTGTTGCCCCAGGCTGAAGCCTGGGGTTTCGTCATAAACATCAGGTCTCCGACCTGATTTGCAGCATTGCGACGAATCGAATACTTTGCAAATTTAGTAAAAATCCGTCATAAAAATTCTACCTGAGAAATATTTTTGCAGTTAGAGGTGCAGTTAGGAGATACTTGGTTGTCTTTATAGTGTATGGTGACATTAGATGACATAGAAACACTATTCAAGGACAATTACAGCCGGATGCATTCCCTTGCATCTGCAATTCTCCATGACAAAGAGGCGGCCTACGATATTGTGCACGACGTATTCGCCTACATTCTCGATGGAGGTGCGGTCAGGGAGCCTGACACTGCTTATCTTATGAAAAGTGTCAGAAACCGTTGCCTAAATCGGTTGAAGGCAATTGACATCAGAGAGCGGTTCCGGCAATTATACTTGATTGAAAACGACGAGTCAGACGATCTCGAGGATTGGCCCGATGAAGACACCATTGCCATCATAGAGCAATCCAAGAAAGAAATGCCACCGAAATGCCTTGAAGTATTCTCAATGAGATTTTACGATGGCCTGTCAGCCTCTGAGATCTCCCGAATCCTCGGCACCGGCGAAAGAGTGGTCTACAAACATCTAAGTCACGCCATGAACATCTTAAAACACAAATTGAATGGATAATCTTGACAAACTCCTTGAAGCCATAGAGCATCCTGAAAGATATTCGGAATCCGAACTTCGGGATCTGCTATCCGATCCTGAGACAAATCAGCTTTATATGCTGATGTGTGCGTCGCGGGCTGAGGAATTCCTCCATGCTTCCCCCGATGCCTCCGAAGTAGAAAGGCAGTGGGATCGCTTTAAGGCGAAACGGCGTAGAAAATCATTCTTCTCTTGGATCTACAACAGGAAGGTGGCCGCCGTAGCAGCGGTGCTGATTGCTTCGTGCTCGATCATTGTGGTCGGTGTGTCATTAAGTGATAGATTCTTAGGAAAATCTGACAACCGGGAAACCCACCAGACTGCAGTGGGAACGACACTTCCTGCTGAAACAGCCATGCAGGCAAATCAGCAGTTAAATGATACAGTTATCGTATTCGAGGACGAGAAACTCGACAGGATACTTGCCGAGATTGCTCCCTACTACAACGTTAAAGTTGATCTTAAATATCCTTCATCAAAAGGAGTCAGACTCTTCCTCAAGTGGGAATCAACCACAAGTCTGCCGGATCTCATCGAACATTTGAATTCTTTCGACCGCATCAATCTGTTTCTCAAAGATGATGCAATAACCGATTATTGAAATGAAACGTATCTTCATATTGCTTTCAATGGCAGTAGTATGCATGACTGCCATTTCAGCCCGCTACAACTACACTTTCAAAGACACTCCCGTAGCCCAGGCTTTATCTACCCTTGTAAAGGACAACCCTGAGGCGAAGATAACCTTTATCTACAATGAGATGGATGACTACAAGACATCCGCCACTATCTCTACCGATAATCTGATGGATGCCGTCAAGGCTATCGTGGCGCGCAATCCGATTTCTGTCAGCGAGAAAAAGGGCAGGATTCTTGTGGAGGCACTGCAGAAAGGAAAATTCCGCTATGCAGGCACGCTTGTGAATGAATATCAGGAGCCGGTGGCACATGCTACGGTATTGCTGCTCAATCCAAAAGATTCTGTGGTGCTGACCTATGGATTCACTTCCAAAGACGGAAACTTCCTTATTCCATGCGACCGCAATCCGGTGTTGGCTAAAATCAGCAGTACGGGGTATCAGACAAAGATAATAGAGTTGTCGAGCACAACTTTGGGTAAGATTAGATTCAAAACGAAATCAATTGAGCTCGATAATCTCAATGTAGTGTCAGATATAGTGCGTATGGAGCCTGACCGCACAGTATTTGTTCCGCTCCCTCGCCAGAAAAATACTGCCATGAACGGTATTGAACTGATCGACCAGATTGGTATCCCCCAGCTGCAGGTCAGAGATGGCAAAGTGGAGACTTTGGCGGGAAGGCCGGTGTCTTTTTTCATTGATTATTTGCCTGCTGATGGGGATCAGCTCTCTGGAATGAATCTGCAGGATGTAAAGCGGGTGGAATATCTTGAGTCGCCTGCCGACCCACGGTTTATGGGCGAGAAATTTGTAGTCAACTTCATAATGGAGAAATATATCTACGGAGGCTACGTCAAGCTCAGCGGATATGAATGCCTGAACATGAACGATCAGGAAGTGTCAGCTAATGTCAGGTATCAATACAAGAGCATGACGTATGATCTTGCTGCTTTCGGACAGTATGATGATATCTACCACAATGGGCAAGAAACCACAGAGGTTTTTAAATTTCCGCAATCAGATGGAACCACAAATACTATAGAACGCCTTTCGAACATTTCAAGTTCCAGAGACAGTCATACCATAGGTAGACTTAGCTTCAAGGCAACCTACAGCTCGAGCGACATCACAGCGAGGTCTATTCTGTCTGCCGGAGTGACTGACCGTCCTACATTAGATAGAAACGGGGAAGTGACATATACACCGGAAGAATATCCCAATTCGTCGTATTCTTCAGAATCATCGAAGAAAGACAAATTTATCCGGTTCAACGGATCCTATGTGTTAAAACTCCCCAATGCATTCGGTCTCACATTCACACCGAGCTATACATTCTCACAGACCAACCAGAACTCATCATATCTTCAGGATACTTTTGATCCGATCTTTAATAGTGCAGATGACCATACAAGCAAGCTGTCAGGGTATCTCAACCTGAACAGGAATTTCGGTAAGACAGGGAGTTTTACTGCATATCTGTCAGGTGCGTATGATTATTATCGCACCCGCTATTTTGGATCAGCAGAGAATTATGACAGGAGTAAGGATCAGAGATATAAAGCCGGAGTCTCTTATTCAGTGACGGCAGGCAATTTCTATGGAGAGGCAGATTTCAGTTGGATATGGGATAATAACCGTTTCAACGACTTCAAATCGCACTCATCACTTCCGGCAGCCGAACTGTCGCTGTCTTACCTGCTGAGGAAGGTCCATCGGTTTAACGCAGGATTTTCTTACTCATCATGGGCTCCTGACGTATCATTTAAAAGCGAATCCGTGATAGAGGAGAACCATATCCTGAGCTATACCGGAAATCCCAATCTTACTCCCAGTCCGCATATGTCGGTGGATCTGTCTTACAGCTGGATGCCGTCAAAAAATGGATATATTCAGGCATTTGGTTATCTATGGAAAGTCTTCGACCGATATGTGTATGAATATCAGCCTTCGGGCGACAAGATGATCAGATATATCCGTCAGCCTATGGGAGATTATCATCTTATTGATTTTGGAATTTCCGGTACACTGTATCTGTTTAACCGTAGCCTTATGCTCAATGGAACGTTGAGGGAGTATATAGCGAGGAATGGGGCTCCATACGATTACACACTTTCAAGCCTGAGGTTTAATCTGCGTGCTACCTACTGGCTAAAGGATTTCTACATCTCCGGTAGTTACGGCAGTCCCTCAAACTACAGTGACGGTTTTATGGTGGGAGATATCTACGAGGATAAGGCAAGTTATTACCTGTTGGGCGGCTGGGCCAATAAAAATTGGAATGTCAGACTTGCGGCCATTAATTTTGCACGCTGGAACTGGGCCAGCCACAAACAGAGGTTTACATCAGAATACTACGACCGTTCATTCATTTCATTTGACAAGAGCCGGCATGCCGATTTTAACATCACAGTAACATATAACTTCAATTATGGCAAAAAACTCCGCGATGTTGAAGGTCTTAACACATCCAATTCATCATCGTCAGGCATTCTTAAAAATTGATTTTTTTAAGAAATGTCGGCGAGTTAAGAAAAAATGACTAATTTTGTAAATGAAGTTGTTTAATCATTTAAACAACTTCATTATTTTGTAATCAAACAAACTTATCGACATATCATGAAAAAGATTGCAATTGTCCTTTCATTATTGATCCTCGCAGGGATATCTGTGTGGGCTAAAACTGAAAAGAAAATTATTGATGAAGGGGGTAGCGGACCTTTTAAAGCTGAGGCTATCAGCGAGCCTACACTCGAAAACTTTGTGTTATACCGCCCTGTAGATCTTCAGGAAGCTGTAAAGAAGGAGGGCCCACTTCCATTGTTTGTCTTTGCAAACGGGGCATGTGACGACACTTCTCTCCCTCACGAGCGGATGCTCAATGATCTTGCTTCCTATGGCTATCTTGTGATTGCACTTGGAGAATTGCAGGACAGCATCAACGATCGTCAGCTTCATAAATCTCCAAACTTAGATATGATACGTGCTATCGATTGGGCAGAAAAGGTCAATGTTGATTCCTCAAGTCCTTATTTCAAGAAAATTGATCTGGAATACATTGGTATTGGCGGAATGAGCTGCGGTGGCGCGCAGGCAATGGCAAATTGCTTCGACCCCCGTGTGAAGACCGTAATCATGTTCAATTCAGGTATGGGAGATATTGAGATGTCGGGGGCGTCCCGTAAATCTTTAGATAATCTCCATTGCCCGATTCTCTACCTTATAGGAGGGGAATCCGATATTGCTCATGATAATGCCCAGCTTGATTATCAGCGTATCGGGAACGTGCCCGTGGCATTTGCCAATCAACTCCGTATCGGGCATGGCGGCACTTATCATCAGCCATATGGCGGCTCATTCTCGCGTATGGCGCGTGCTTGGCTGAATTGGCAATTTAAGGATAAACGTTCTGACTTGGATGTATTTCTCTTCAACCGCCTGCGTGATTTTCCCGACTATACGATGAAAGCAAAGAACTTCCCCGAAGTCAATGACCCGTATTATACGGAAGAAATCCATGTGAAGACACGCGACGGAAAGGATATATGGGGTCGCGCTTACATTCCTAATGGCGGCAGTGAGCGGAAGCCTCTCGTGATAATGGCGCATGGCTACAACAGCTCACATGGTGAGCCACAACCATTTGCTGAGACTATGGCGATGAGAGGCATTGCAAGTTACATATTCGACTTCTGCGGAGGTGGCAATAATAGCAAGAGCGATGGGGAAACTACTGAAATGACTATCTTTACAGAGAAAGAAAATGTAGAGGATATAGCTGCAGCTGCAAAGACGTGGGACTTTGTTGATCCTGAGCATATTTCTCTGTTAGGTTGTAGTCAGGGAGGTCTGGTGGCTGCTCTCACAAGTTCGGCGAATCCCGACTTGTTCAAGTCGTTGGTGCTCGTATATCCGGCATTGACCATTCCTGAGACTGCGCCGATGGTGCTGAAGCGGTTTGATGCCGACGGAGGGCGACCGCAGGATGTGATGGGGATGAAGCTTGGGAGAAAATATTACGAAACTATCGATGGCCTTAATGTATATGATTCCTTGCCAAAATATAATGGGGAAGTATTCATAGTCTATGGCGATAAAGACTTTGTAGCCGGTGGGGCCGCTAAGGCCGATAGTATCTACAGTCACTCTACCAGTCTGGTTATCCCAGATGGTACGCATGGTTTTCCTGACCCTTATTGTCATGAACAGGCTACCGGCGGTATTGCGGATTTCCTTCAGCGTACATTGTCGGGCCCAAGAGAGCGCCCTGAATGGAAGTTTGATTCCCGGAATCCTGATGTGCATGATCCCGTCATGGCAAAAGAGGATGGAGTCTACTATATGTTTACCACCGGAATGGGAATCGGAATGATGTCTTCTACCGATCTTCAGGAGTGGAAACAGGAAAAGTCTCCGCTTGACCCGATTCCCGCTTGGGCAAGTGAATTAGTTCCGGCATATAGAGGACATACATGGGCTCCCGATATCATCAAGGTTGGCGATAACTGGTATCTCTTCTATAGCTGCTCCACTTTCGGGAAGAATATCTCTGCCATTGGGGTTGCTACAAACAAGACACTGAATCCGAATAGTCCTGATTATAAATGGACTGACCTTGGCATGGTGATCCGTTCACAACCGGGGATAAACGACTGGAATGCGATAGATCCCAACATAGTGATAGATGAGAACGGAACGCCTTGGATGACATTTGGTTCTTTCTGGGATGGCATTCAGCTTGTTCAGTTGGCAGATGATATGAAGACCACCATAGGCGAACCTGTGACAATAGCACGTCGCCGTCCGGCCGAATCTGTTGCACACGGCAACGAGACAGCCAACACAAACGCGATTGAAGCTCCGTTCATCGTTTACCATGACGGATGGTATTATCTCTTTGTCAGCTATGATTTCTGCTGCAAGGGTCTTACGAGCAACTATAAGACTGCAGTAGGCCGAAGTAAAACTATAACAGGACCATATGTTGACGAAGAAGGTAACGCCATGACTGAATGTGGCGGAGAGGTTTTGATTGCATCAAGTCCGGAATATAGTGGAGTCGGACATTGCAGTGTCTACAATTATGATGGGAAATGGTATTTCGTAGCCCATGCCTACGACAAGAGCAAGCGTGGTGCCAGCAAGCTGTTCCTCCGCGAGCTCCACTGGAAAGACGGTTGGCCCACATTATAAAGACAAGTAATATAAAGCAAAGGGACGCACTGTTGGTGTGTCCCTTTGTTTATCTTAAGGTAAAAGATTTACCAGATGGAGCTGAGTTTGCGGTATTCTACCGGACCTGCGCCGGAGATGATATTATAGCTCTCGATGGGGAAGACGATATTGGTCATGCAGGTGGCGCCGTCTGCGCTGAAGAGCTCGACGGAAGAGTGGTCTACCACTACGTGGAGTTCAATTTCGTCGCCTTCGCAATTGAGGGGTGCGGAGATACTCGGCACAGAGAAGAGGTTGTTGAACTTGACTTCACCGGTTGTGGAAGTGCGCTTGGCGATGAGCATCTTTTCAGTTCCGTTGACCTCAAACTCCAGATACTGTCCCTTGGTGTTCTCAAGACGGAAGATGGAGTTTTCGTTTGTCTTTACAGTGAACTTAGCCTCATATGCGTCAAGGGAGCCTACGTTGCCGTCAGCGGCAGCTGTCCACTGGCCTGCGATGGCGTCGAGTTCGCTGACAACGGGAGCTGCGAGGATGGGAGAGCCGTTGATCTCCACAAGCTTAAGCTCGTGAGGCAGCGTGAATGCTGAGCGCCATGGACTGCAGGGTACGTTGCCGCAATAGTTCCAGTTGTTCATCCACCCGATCATTACCTTCCGGTCGCCGGTATTGCTCCAGGTCACACCTGCGTAGTTGTCTGCGCCGTAGTCGAGCCAGAGGGGATATGCGAGGTCCATGGCCTTGAATTCCTTGCCGTCGAAGTCACCGATGAAGTATTCGATGCCTGAGCCGCCGGCGGGTCCGCCTGGATTGTTGCTGACGATGAGCACCCATTTCTCCTGACCCTTATACTGGAGGGGGAAGAGGTCGGGACATTCCCATTGGCCTATGTTGCTGCGGGCAGCGTCGGTGGTGAAGGTGGAGAGCTTCTCCCAGCTCTTTGCGTCCTTTGAGCCCCAGAACTCTATCTTATGGTCCCATCCGAGGGCGAGCGACATCACCCACTGCTTCGATGCTTCATGCCAGATCACCTTTGGATCGCGGAAGTCGCCGAGCACAGTGTTTGTGATAACCGGATTTCCCTCATACTGGGTGAAAGTAAGGCCGCCGTCGGTGCTATAGGCGAGGCACTGCTGCTGATGTTCGCCCGAGCCGGTATAGAAGGCGAGCATAGTGCCCTTGCCGAAACCTGCGGTATTGTCCTTGTCGATCACCGCGCTGCCGGAGAAGATGTCGCCCCATTCGTTGCGGAGCATGGCCACGGGTTTCTCCTCCCAGTGAATGAGATCTGTGGAGGTAGCATGTCCCCAGCTCATGTTGCCCCAGTCGTTGCCTTGCGGATTGTACTGGTAGTAGAGATGGTAAACTCCGTCTACGTATACCATGCCGTTGGGATCGTTGGTCCAGTTCTTGGCGGGAGTGTAGTGCACCTGCGGACGGTATTGCTCGTTTCTGGAGGAGCTTACCTCGGTGTCGGGCTCGGGATTCTCGGGGGTATTGGGGTTCTCGGTTTCCGTGCCGTTTACATAGGCGGGATGGGGATTCTTGTCGTCGTCGCAGGCCGTGACGGCGAGTACAAGAGCAGAAGCGAGTAGGAGATTATAGAGTTTCATTTGTGTCTTATGTTGTTGGATTGTTGATGCTCCATGATATATCATGATATATCATGGATGATCCGATTTATTGATCTACCGGGTCTTGAGATATTCGATTGAGTTCTTGGCGAGCTTCAGCACGTTGCCCTGATAGGGGTTGTTCTTCGGATAAGCCGCTATGTCAGGAGTGCCGTCGGCATTCTTGAGGGAGAACTCGCAGCCGCCGTTGCCGATGCAGAGTACCGTACCCTTGAAGTCAGTGTTACCCTGACGAGCTTCCCAAACGTTGAGCTGAGACACCCAGTCGATCTGTGAGTCCCATGTTCCAAGGGGATATATGCCGTAGGTGGAGGTAATCGCGTTGTAGCAGGCTTCGTCCTGATTGCCGAGACCGGTGTAGATTGCAGGAAGGTTGAAGTAGAGGCAGTTGTGGTCTTCTGTCCAGCCAGCGCCCTTGAAGGGGATGAGTTTGGTGCGGTCTGTCTCTATCACGTCAAGACCCTTGAAGATGGGGTGAGTTGAGTGATCTTTTTTGAAGCGGCTTCCCGGGTGAAGCTGCACTGCCATCATCCATGTGTCAGGATTCCAGCCGCCGCGTCCGAGACCGATGCTTCGGTCGTTGTTGCGTAGATCGTCCATTGGAATACGTCCGAGTGCGCCTACATATGCTGTAGCGTGGCTCCAGAGGAGGAGGCTGCCGCCGTCGGCATACCATTCCTTTATGTAAGGAGTAGCCGCGTTGACAACTTCTGGCATTTCGAATACCTCGTTCTCAGGACGATCCTCAAGGTCGCGCATCCAGAAGAGCACGCGATAGGGCTCGAGATTATTGGCAGATGCGATGTCTCCGAAATATACGTATGAAGCGGCAGGATATTCAGCCTTGAGCCAGAGCCATGCGCAGGCCTCGTCATCGTCGCCGTTCTGGATGAGCTCTTCCTCTGTAGGATAGATGCTGAGGAAACCGACAGCGGTCTTTCCGATCTTCAGCGAACCATATGCGGGAAGAGACTTGCCTTCGGCGTTTGATGCCACGATCTCAATGTTCCACTCTTCGCCTTCCTTTACGTTGGGAATTGTATAGCTTGCGGTGGAAGCGGGAAGATTCTCAGTGATGGTGCGGCTTCCGGCGGTAGCTTTGAAAGCCTGCTCGGAAGCGTCGGGAGACGGAGTCCACTCCACGAGTGCGTCATACTGCGCGCCGTCTTTCTCGATCTGGGTGAGGGTGATGGCACTTGCGGGTTCGGCACCTGTGCGGGTGTATGTCTTGATGACACCGATAGAGAGGTTCTTGCCGTCGGTCAACTTGAACACGTAGGTGAAAGGAACCTTTGTCTGGATATTCTCATGGGTATAGGAGCCGGTGGATGATGTTGCTGAAGAAACGGTCTGTCCATCGCGAAGGACAGTGATCTGCATGTCCTTGTCGTCGGCGCCGGTCCATGACCAAACGTAGGAATCTCCTACGAGTTCACCCTTGATGTTGTCGGCGGGGATGGGGGCGAGGATTGGAGCCACCACATCGTAGTCTTTGTTCTGGCAGGCAGCCATGCCGAGAAGGCAGGCTGCACTGAGAACTGTATAGATTGATTTGTTCATGATCGTTTAAGTTTGAATTTATTTACCATAAAGCGCCTCTCCGAGGCTACTGAGCTTTTGTTTGGGTTACCCCAGGCTGAAGCCTGGGGTTTTGTCATAATCATCAGGTCTCCGACCTAAATTAGTAGCCCTTGTTCTGGACATAGAGCCCGGGTACGTAGTAGAGCTGGTTGTAAGGCACGGGATAGAACTCGTTCTTGCCGGCGGTGTAGTGTGCACTTTCGTAATACTTTCCGTATGCGGTTCCGTCGTAGCTTGAGTTCTTAGCCTTCTCGAAATAGCTGTTGAGAGTGGTGGAAGCGATTCCCCATCGGCGTAGGTCGAAGTAGCGGCTGCTCTCCATGGCCATCTCAAGACGGCGCTCCATGCGGAGACATTCACGGGCATGTGCCTGATCGCCGAAAGTGGCGGATGAATAGAGCGAGATCTCGCAGAAATCCTTTGCGTAGGCGATGTGCTTTTCTACAGAGTCTTTTGCACGTTGACGGATGTCATTGATGATATCCATGGCTCCGTTAAGGTTTCCGAGCTCGATCATGGCCTCGGCACGCATCAGCATCACGTCGGTATAACGGAACACGTAGTCGTTCATCGCGAAAGCCTGCCATGAGCCTTCGAAAGTCTCGCCGGCGCTGCGTTGCGGCACGTCCTTGAGCGACGTATAGAAGCCATAATTGTTTGGATCGCGGGAGTTGTCGGTAGTCATCATGTATTCGCTCTCATACTTATAGGGGAATGTAGGCATGCCTACGGTATGGAACAAACGCGGATCCCATTTCTGAGAGGTTACACTGCCCATGACGGGATAAGAGCTGTTATTGGCGTAGCTGTCGATCATTGGGAGACCGTCCTGGGTCTTGTAGGCATCCACGAGGTTCTGCGACGGCTTGTGGAAGTCCCATCCGCAAGACCACATGCCCCAGCAGCCGTTAAGCATATTGCTCCAGTTGGCGCGTCCGAAGCGGGTATTGTCTTCGGTATACTGCGAAGTCTGGACCGCGAAGATCGATTCCTTACTGTTCTTGTATTCCGGGAGGAAGATATCGCCGAAATCCTCAAGATAGCCGTACTTAGACTTAGCTACGAGATCTGTATAGTCGATCACCTTCTGCATGTATTCCTTGTTGATGAAGCCGACACCGTCGGTAGCCTCATATCCGTCGCCCCACGCGATGGTCAGATAGCACTTTGCAAGATAGGATGCAGCAGCGATCTTGTTGGCACGGCCACCGCCGTCGGTCACCTCTTCAGGAAGCGCGTCGTAGGCCATCTGGAACTCGTTGATGACTTTCTGCCAGAGTTCGTCGTAGGTGAATTGGTTGTTTGGTGTCTGTTCCTGAAGGTTGTTTCTGAACACATTCTCGTCTACCCAGGGAATCTGGCGGAACATGGTCAGCAGCTTGAAGTAGCTGTGTCCGCGTAGGAAGTGAACCTCACCCACGCGCTGAGCGGCAGTCTTTTCGCCGAGTTTCTCCACGCCGTAGTCCTGGAGGGCCACGAGAGCGCGGTTGCAGCGTGAGATGTTACAGTAGAGACGATACCAGAGTTCATCGAGCTCGCCCGGAGTGGATGTCAGTGTCGACCAGATCTCCATCGGGTGATATCCGGTGTCTGTGAGGCCGCCGCCACCTTTCATACAGTCGTCTGAGCCGAGGTCGCCGTAGGGCCATAGGTTAAAGGGATAGTTATACCAGCAGTCGCCGAGTGAGGCGTAAGCCGCGTTTACCATCTTGTCAGGCTGGGAATAAGCCAGGTCACCATCAACCACACCTGTCGGGGGCACGTCGATGAAATCGTTGCAGGCGGTAAGGCCGAGGGCAACAAGAGGGAGAATATATGATTTAAGAGATTTCATTTTGAATCCGAATTAATGGGTGATTTTTAGAAGTTGAGCTGCAGACCGAATGTGAATGAGGTCGGGATAGGATATGCCCAGTTGGGGTTCTCGGGGTCGGTGCAGGTAAGGCTCTTGCTCTTGATGGTGGCGATGTTGTTGCCTGACACATAGAAGCGGGCCTTTGTCATGCGTAGTTTCTCGAGTACCTTGTCTGGAAGGTTATAGCCGATCTGAAGGGTACGGAGTTTGCCGTAGGAGCCGTTTTCCACGAAGTAGGAAGAGGCACGTCCTTCGTCACTGTTGTTATTGGTCGAAAGCATAGGGATGGTCGACTTCGTGTTTACTTCGGGAAGCCATGCGTCAAGCACGCGCTGACCCTTGTTGCTGCCGGCGTCGGTGACGGCCCAGAAGTCGTTCTGGAATTTCTGGTTATTGTAGACGTCCTGTCCGAGTACTCCTTGCCAGAACATCTGAAGGTCGAAGTTCTTATAGGTAAGCTCCACATTGAGGCCGAAAGAAAGGTCCGGTACCGGGCTGAAGATCCATGTCTGGTCGTCTGGTGTTATGCGTCCGTCGCCGTTTATGTCCTTGTATTTCATGCCGCCGACACGGGCGTTGTCCTGTCCGTAGGCGAGCACTTCCTCCTGGGTCTGGAAAAGGCCGTCGAAGACGTAACCTACGATCGAACCGAACGGACGGCGTGACTGAACGAGGTTCTCCGTAGTGGTGTGCACGTAAGAGCCGGTAGTGGTCGATGGAAGGTAAGTCACGCGGTTGCGGAAGAAGTCGAGATTGAGGTTGGCACGGTAGCCGAGGCCACAGGCGAGGTCGTCGCGCCATCCGATCTGGAATTCCATACCCCAGTTGCGTAGTGATGGGCCATTGAGCCAGCTTGCGCCGCCTTCACCCATAGATCCGAGATAGGCCGGGATGATGAGCATGTCCTTCACATCCTTGATGTAGGCGTCGACAGTACCTGTGAGGCGGTTGCGGAGCATTCCGAAGTCGATACCGGCATTGTACTGGATAGTGGATTCCCACTTCAGGTTGGGGTTGGCTGTCTGGCTTGCATAGTAGCCCGAAGGGAAGATACCGCTCTGCTGGAGCAGGAGGTCGTAGGCGGTTGATGTCACGCGGTCGTTGCCGTAGTCGGCTACGTAAAGTGCGTAGCGGGCGGTGTTGGAGATTGCCTGGTTACCGGTCTTACCCCATGATACGCGCACCTTGAGGTCGTCGAGCCATTTCTTGTTGATGTTTTCTGACACGCGGTATCCGAGTGTGGCTGCCGGGAATGTACCGTAGCGGTTGTTGCTTCCGAAGCGGCTTGAACCGTCGCGGCGGATGGTGAAGGAGGCGAGGAGAAGGTCTCTCCAGTTATAGTCTACCTTTCCGAAGAATGATATGAGAGCGTAGGCTGACTTGTTACCGGTTGAGCGCTCTACACCGGATGAAGCGTCGGGATACATGTAGTCGGGAGTCTCGATGTCGTAGTTCTCGTTGTAACCTGAGAAGTCGATGCGGCTCTGACGGAACATCTCCATGCCGGCGAGTGCTGTAAGATGGTGCTCGTCGTTGAAAGATACGTTGTAGTTGGCGGTGTTGGTCCAGGTCCATTTTGAGTCGTTGGCCTGCGAGAGGGTGGTGGAGTTGGTGTCGTTGTTGACGATGTCGCTGTGGAAAGTATAGTTGTATGAGTGGATGAATGCGGCGTCGTAGTCAAGACCGAAGTTGGAGCGGAGCGTGAGGCCCTTGACCGGCTTGATGTCGACGTAGGCGTTGCCGAAGAGGCGCCATACGTTGAGTGCGTTGTCTTTATTGAAGGCAAGTTCCCGGAGAGGGTTCTGGCGGTCGGCCATGCTGCCTACAGGACCCGCGTATGTCACGCCGTCCGTCTCGAACACCGGAACGATGGTAGGCATCTTGAGCGCGTTCTCGAGGGGCTGACAGTCTACCTGCTCCGTATATGTGAGTGTGAAGTTCTCGCCTACGCTCACCACCTTTGAGATCTCGTATGAGGAGTTCATACGGGCGGCAATGTTCTGGAAGTTGGTGTATTTGAGTATACCGTCGTTCTTCTTATAGCCGAGTGAGAAGAATGCTGTGCCCTTTTCGGATGAGGTCGAGACTGCTGCGTCGTAGTGCTGGGCGAAGCCGGTGCGTGATATTTCGTCAAGCCAGTCTGTGTCCGACATGCGCATGGTCTGCTTACGGTTGATGAAGCCGTCATACTGGCCGTTTACGATATAGTCACGATATTCTCCCGCGCGATAGTCATAAGCTCTGATGGGGTAGCCGGAGGTGGCGTTGAGGTTGAGGCCGTAGCTCGAGGCGTAGGCAACCGGGTCGATGCCGTCGTTGAGGGCTGCCTGAGCCATGGCGGTAGCGTAGCCGGGAGTGTTCAGAAGGCGCATCTTCGACTGTGAGGAATAGAACTGAGTGGTGAAGTTGGCATTGAAGCTGACGTTTACCTTGCCCTGGCTCTTGCCCTTCTTGGTAGTGATGATTATGACGCCGTTGGCTGCGCGCGATCCGTAGATTGATGCGGAAGCCGCGTCCTTGAGCACCTGCATGCTCTCGATGTCGTTCATGTTGAGGGAGTTCAGCGTTGCTGTGGTGGGAACGCCGTCTATGATGAAGAGGGGGTCCTGGGAAGCGTTGAAGGAGCCGATACCGCGGATACGGACTGAACCTGTGCCTGCCGGAGAACCATTGGCGGAGATCGTCATGCCCGGCACCTTACCCTGTAGGGCACGCATCGGGTCGCTGTCGGAAGATGTCTCGAGCGATTTAGTTGAGACTACCGATACCGCGCCGGTCAGGTCGGCTTTGCGGACGGTCTGGTATCCCACTACTACGAGTTCATCAAGAAGACCGGTGTCTTCGTCAAGATAGATGGTCATGCTTTCCTGTGCGGGAAGCTCTACGGACTGGTATCCTACGTAGGATACTTTGATTGTTGCGCCTTCCGGCACTGTCAGCTGGAAAGCTCCGTCTATATCGGTGGCGGTACCCTGCTGGGTAATCTGGCACATTACTGTTGCGCCGATCAGCGGTTCGTCATCGATGCGGGAATAGACGGTTCCGTTCACAGTGATGTTCTGTGAATAAGCCATGACTGCTGTGAGCAGGATCATGATGGCACTGAGGATTCCTTTTTTCATGAGATATTGGTTTTGTAAAATTTTTCTGCCGCAAAGTTACAAATCATCCCGCCATGGTATGTATAAGGGTTGTTGCCGCCAATATCAAAAATAAGTGGAATCCGACATAGTTAAAACCAATGCTGATTTTTTGATAATCTTTATTCCTGAATGAAATGTAAATGTTGTTAGATTATTGATAATTATATATTTATATTATGGCATGCAACAAATGTCGTTGCTTATGCAACATTTTTACCATATTCAGGCTCAATCCGGTGAAGGTAGCTGTCATAACTCGACGCGGTCGCCGTTTTCTATCAGGAGGAACGGAAGTTTATCTCTTCTTTCTATATGTTTAAGCATGGCTTCCACCACCCATTGATCCTCTTCGTCTGCGTGCATTAGAAGCACTTCCGAAGCCTCGTCAAATCTTCCTGTCTCCCTCAATAGCTCAGCATGAAAGAGGTCGTAGTCTTTCGTCTTGCCGATCCCTTTAAGAAGGTCCCTGACAGTGGAGTCGAAAATCTCAAGATCTTCCTTCCCGGGGTATTTCCCTAACTCGCCTGGATAGCGTCTGAATTCATCGTTGTAAGCCATGAAGAGCTCATGGTTGATGATCCAGCGCTGCATGTTGGTGAGTGTAAGAAGCTGCATCTGCTCCTTTGCTTTCTTAAGTTCGGTATAGGATAGATTGCCGAGATCACTTGAATAGGAAAATTCCGAGTCATCTTCTTTCTGTCGGCGTATTTCAGCCTGTTCGATGAAGTAATATCTTCCGCAATGCGGGCACTTCTGAATTGGCGAGACCTCGGGAAGCATCGGATAGTGGCGGCGGGTGTCGCTCCATACGGTTCCTCCAAATGTGTTTCCGCTCACGAGGCTCATCACCTCTTTTGTGCCGCCGCAATAGGGGCAGCCGAGAATATTAGCCGGTCCTGGTATCATGATAATATTGTTTGGTTATATTATATAATACCGGGCGGTTTTAAAAGTAAACAGTTTACTCAAGAATTTCCAACATTTTTCGGCAATATTCCTTTAAATCGGGGTCATCGTTGATTCCTTCAAGCTCATGGAGCAATTCGATGGCCTTGTCTTTCTTTCCAAGCTTCAGGTAAGCTTGTAGAAGATCGGTTCCGGCTTCCTGTGGCGTGAAGTGTTCGATATAGTAGGAATTGTCCTCATTTTCCCCCGTTTCTTCTACGACGATCCCTTTCGCATCTTTGATGGAAATGTAATATTCTTTTTCAAGTTCCGGGAGCATGGCCTTTACTTCATCGTTACGCATGGAAGGGATATCGATACCTCTTGAGGGAGTCCCGTAAGCTTCGCTTGCGAGAAGTGCGCTCTCACAGAGACGAGAGTCCATATCCATATGTGCGGGCACGAAAACTATAAGCAGTATGGCTGCTACAGATGCGATGGCAGCAGTCCATATTTTCCAGCCCTTATTCAGAGTCGGAAACTTTGTCTTATTTAATGGAGCCGGAGCATCCCATTCATTCCATTCATATGATACTCTATTTGCGTGTGTAAGCATATCCCGGTTCGGAGCAATCGGCATTACTGAGGACTCTTTGTTTGAGATGAACTCCGTATCCATATTCGTGGAGGTGTATGTCGGGCTAAAGGAAGCGGCTATCGGTTCGTCTGCGGTGTCATATATCAGTGCGAGGAAATCCTCGTCGCTCATCTCGCGCATCGCGGTCTCGAATTCAGTGTTGTCCTGCTCGGCTTCTTGAATCAATCCATTGATAATGAGATTGTCAAGACATTTTTTCAAATCTTTCTCCTTCATGATTCTTATTACTTATTTAGTATGCCGAGACGGCGGACTGCGTTCAACACTCTTTCCTTGATTTTATCCCTGCAGCGGTTCTTGATCACGTTGGCGCTTCTGGCATCGCTGTAGTTCATGGAGTCGGCGATCTCTTTCATTGAGAACTCATCGAAATAATACATCTTGAGTATCTTGTTGCATGGATCAGGAATGTAGCTGAGCTCAGCTGCGAGCACTGCTTTCATTTCCGGGTCATTGTAGATGGATTCTTCAGCTTCCTTTTCCTTGAGGTATTCCCTCTCGAATGCGTCAGCGTCAAAATTTTCATCATCGAAAGACGGAATATCCATTTTTCGGGTAGCAAACCTGCAGGCTTGCCTCCATCCTAATTTGAAGATATATGATCTCCAGCTCTTTACCCTTTCGGTCTTCCCGTTCCTTATGTTGTCGCGCACGTCGATCCAGACGTTGACATAGATATCCATTATGTCGTCGTATCCGATCTTGAAGTTCTTGCGCAGGAAGTTTACGAAGGGCTGCTTCATCCCTTCGAAATTCCGGTGTACTATTTCGTTATAATCGATCGCCATTCAAGTTTACTTTTTAGACTGCAAATTTAGTCAAAAATTCCAAATAATATTAGGTTCTTCTATAAAATTCCTAACCCCGGGTATAGGCCCGGGGTAAACATTAATAATCATATCGCCTCGGAGAGGCACTATGTGGCATTGTATTATATTGATATATCGGAACTAATCGAAGTAATTGCTTTCTATGTCAGCTATGCCTTTCTGTATTTTCGAGAAGAATCTCTTGCGAGACATCTTCTCCTTCTGAAACATTGCCCTTGTTCCGGTGTCATTGGCCGAGAAAGACATTCTGTTGTTGATGGCAATGGATTCAGCTACGGCATCGACATCCTGATTGGCTCCTATATATGTGAATACCCAGCCTTTCATCCGCATCGCTTTTACGAGTTGCTTGATGGCCTCCCCTGTGTATTCGCGGGAAGCGTTCTCATATCCGTCGGTGATGACAGTCACCAATACGATATCTCCTTTGGCAATGTTCGGCCTGAGTTCGGTTATCGATCTTCCCATAGCATCGTAAAGCGGTGTGCCGCCGCATGGACTGTATTGATCTTCGGTGATGTCGATGGCTTTCTCAGCCGGAGTGTTTTGATATATCCTGTTGTAATGGCCTGTATCAAATGTCACTAGGGTCACGAAATGTTTCTGGTCAGGATGATCGTCCTGAGCCCCTCGGATGGTCTGGAGGGTTTCGTTGACGCCGGTCAGAGCGGGACTGTAGATCGACATCATTGATCCGCTCTCGTCAAGAATGATTAGGTTGTGTACACGCACCTTATCTTCAGAGCCCTGATTGACCTTGGCTGACTCATAGTCCGGGACGGTATGATCAATCTCGGCTATATTGTCGTTTTCGGTATTTTCTGTTTGTGGCATAGCTTTTGCGTCAGCGCTTCCTTCGATCGGCTGAGCACTCATCTTGATAAAATTAAAGATATTCATAACTCTTGTTTTATAGAATGAATAAAAAATAATTGTGATGCGTTCCACGCATCCCCTTTCGTATTGTATATACCGAAAGCAACACGAAAGTAAACCATGAATCGAAAAAAGATTCATCATTTTTATTACCAATCCTCCAAATTGTATCTTTCCCTCTCTCCGCTAAATGCGTCAGCAGGTTTGTTTTGTAAGTTGCTACCGCTTTTGAAGCGCGTAATCATAATAATTGTCACAGCGCCCACGTATTATAGAGGCTGCCTTGGTCTTGGAATACTGCTTCATTAAAGTTTCATAATTCATCATCTCAAGATGCGCTTGCGCCGCTTGCTCTTTATCCGTAAATTCAGACAATGCCTGACTCATTAATGCATCCACCTTTTTGTAAGCTTTCTGAGCGAATGCATTCTTCTTGAACCCCTCTCGTTCACTTGAAGAAAACCATTTCCAATGATCAGGAGAGGTCTCAGTTTCTAAGCTATATCCATATTGAGTAAGATACCAGCATTTCCCAAAGGAATTACGTAATCCGATAGCATAACGGATCTTGGCCTTTGCCTTACGGTTTGGTTCTGTGTCAGAATTTATCATTCTTTCGAGAGCAAGCATCTCCTGCGCAAACCGGAGCTTATAATCATCAGAGTCTGAAATATAATTCTTTTTATCAGACTGGTACTTGAAAGGATCGAGTTTGAAATAACCCTCCTTTGCGATATTGGTGCGATTTTGGTAATCTTTGGAAACTTTCGAAAGCCATTCGACAGCTTTTTCATAGTTCATTTCACGCAGGTATAATGTCCCCACAATCTCAAATATATAATCATTGTCGGTATAACTTCTTGAATTTAAGAATTTATCTAATTCAGTTTCCGGCTTAATGATTTTCCGGGCATATCCGGCTGCTTCATCGGCATTCACACCATTTATCCATTCAAAGAATTGATTGCAATAATCAAACCAATTATCCTCATTCCAGTTTTTTCTGTATTCCTCAAAAGACATCACAATGGTATATGACTCCGGATCTTTCTTATCTTTCCATCCATAATGATATGCCTCAATCCAAGGGGCGAGTTGAGATATTCGGTTCGATGCATAGTTTGCCAATTGAAGAGCAAGTGTAGAGTTTCCTGCTTTTTCAATTCGAGGACATACTTCTCCTAAAAGAACTTTTCGCGCGATATCCTGCCAATAATAGAACGGCCAGTTCAATTTATTGTCATAGTGCCATTTTTCTTCATAATTAAGTTTGACGTCACGCTTCATGCATGCGTCAAGCCATATTAAATCATCAAGCAGTAGAGCATGATAACGGGCACTGTTGTTGGCTTCATATGCATTGAAGAGAAAGCGAAAGGCTTTAACAGACTCATTTATGAACGGAGTTGCCTCCGACTTCTCGGCATGGCTTAGCCATTTTGATGCTTTCTGATTATCATCGTCAAGGTGATACAGATATGCCAATGCATATTGCCACATACCCTTTTGCTGACAAGAGGAAGATGATGCTGCTTTCTTGGCGAATTGTTTCAATTCATCATAAAATGCATGTTCATCGTCTGCAACTAATGAATCACCATCCCGATAAGTCTTGTCCTTGACCGGATCATGAAATCCTCTTTCTTTCCATTCAGCATATTTATGGACAAATGATTCCCTGTTTCTGACGTACTCTTGTAGCTTCACACTAAGTAAAGGCGAGTTCGGAAAACGATTGAAAATATATTCCAATTCCTTGACTCTATGGTCTTTATATATTGATTTTTTCTCTGAATTATTCCATGCTTTCAGACTTATCAGCGACCCAATATCTTGACATCGTGTATAAAGTTCGATTGCTTTTTCCCTGTCACCTTTACGTGTATAAGCCCCTCCTGTATAGCTTGCGGTCATATCGGTGACTATATTCTTTGGCATCTTGCTTACAGATGATTCCCATAAACTGATGCAAGTTGAAAAATCTTTCTTTGCAAAAAGCAGACGCATCAATTGCAGGGCATACCGCTCTGCATGACGTCTGCCACTATAGTCCTGACATCTTTTTTGCAGCTCATCCAGTCTTGTGTGTTCTTCATCGCCGTCGTAGTAGTAATACCACGGATCATTCATATACTTTCGGATTTCTTCTATCTCTTTGGCAATAATGAGATACTCCAGATCATCGGAATGTTCAGGTGACGAAAGCCATTGGGCAAATCGATTGCCTGAAAGTGAGCCTTCAGTCAGCTCCTTCAGATCTTTCAATTGTGATTCATATACCACGTCCTCAATGTCTTTCAACGGAATAGCCGGGGAAGTGAGTTTCTGCCATAAGAGACAGTTCTCATATTTCTCATAGTCTTGAAAGCGGCAACCATCTTGCCATTGATGTTCCAGTTCAGGCGAGCAGCTTCTGAAAATATGTAGACGCTTGGGGTCATCAGGATAATACGGACCACAGGCTTCAATTTTTGATGATGCTATGATTATCGCTATGCTAATTGCGAGAATATATTTTATTGATTTCATTGTCTGAATAATGAGAAAGTTGAGATTCATCGAGATGATATAATATATTGCTATGAGGCTTATTGCCCAATTTATGTTCGATAAGTTCTTTCACTTCAAGTATTTCTTTCGCTGTTGGCCGTTCTACTCTTATGCGGGATTCTTTATAAACATTATCTCCATACTTACTGTCAGGCGAAAAGTTAATATTGGCTATTGCTTCATAAGTGTTTTTATCTACTTCCTTAAGCTGCAATAGTTCGTTAAATTTTGAATACATCAGGCAGAGTCTCTGACACCGAAGAACAATAAGTTAGACGGAATCTCGTC
>JAIECF010000195.1:0-5538 GCA_029068655.1 Muribaculaceae bacterium
CAGCAAGATTTAATAGGGATTGTATAGCCTGGAGAAGCGAGGAGCGAACTATGATAGCTTAGGCGCAGACCTGATTCTCAGCGCAGGAACGGGCAGACTTCCACAGAATTTTTTAATCGACATTTACCATGCTATCCCTGACATCAGTTGACTCAAGAATATATTTCTGCGCCCCATCTGTCGGTTCTGAGTGCTCATGAAAAAGAGCGTTCTGTGCCTAAGCTCCACATTCCTTCCGGCGCGAACTATGATGGCTTAGGCACAGACCTGATTCTCAGCACAGGAACTGACAGACTTCCACAGACTTTTTACTTCCAGGAAGCCCGGACTTGCGCTCGGAGGCTGGGAAGCCTCCGTCCCATAGGCTACGCAATTAAAAATTCTGCGCCCCATCTGTCAGTTCTGAGCGCTCTTGAAGAAGAGCGTTCTGTGCCTAACCTCCCAATTCCTCCCGGCGTGAACTACGATGGCTTAGGCGCAGACCTGATTCCCAGCGCAGGAACGGGCAGATCTCCACAGAAGGTTTTTCATTCCTTAAGCCCGGACTGCGCTCGGAGGCTGGGAAGCCTCCGTCCCATAGGCTACGCAATGACAGATATGGACATTTTCGTGAAGTCAGTGCTATTATTGCTGAGAAGCGGACTCTATGGGCCGAACATGCTCGGCTTACTATCTCAAACCCTGGCAACTGAAACTCTGGATTCGACTCTGCTGCCTTGACTCTTGCTCTGACCATGACCATGACCAAAAGGCTGGCTGGGATAGATTTCTGACGGAGGGTTTGGGATAGTTGCCGGGCATGTCCGGCGTTAATACCAGCGGCTAATCCAATCGGCCATGCCGTTGAGGAAGAGCCATGTCGCGCGCCCTTCGGGCAACGGACGGTCAGGAGCCACTATCAGCAGGCGTCCTTTCTCACACTGCTCAAAGTCGTGACCCCAAGGCTTGAAGATTTTGCCAAATGGCTCATTTACCAGCAGTATGACTTTGCCATCTGCTTCTTCAATCTTTTTCCTCACTTCTTTCTCGGCTTCAGCGATGAAGGCTGATACCAGTACTCCCCCATTCTCTGCTGTATGCATCCAATTTTCCCTATTGGCTTTTGCTTTTTCCGGTATCTTCTCATCGGCCCTGTGGCAGATGACTGCATTCTTGAAAGGATTGTCGAGAAGCTGCATGTTGCCGTAGGCCTGCCAGCGGATGGCGGCATAATTGAATGTACCCACGGCGACGCGGGGTGGCCAGTCACTATGGAAAAATCAGTCACACCGGGAAGCTTCTTGATTGTAATATGATATGTGCATGGACGGCGATAGTCATGTTTGGGATGGCGGGGCATGGGAGATATTTCTATGGATGAGTCTTTTGCTTGCAAAATTATGGAAATACTTTTATTTATGCAAATTTCCGGGAGAGTAATTTAAGCCGAGAATACTTGAATTTATGCCGGACATGCCCGGCAACTATCTCAGACCCTGACATTGGGATATATCCTCACGGGCACAATAATACTGTTGGGGAATTCGGATTTTTTTTGTAAATTTGCAGATTGAAAGATAAATGCTGCTTTTTTATGGAGATATCCGAGATTGATGATATTGCCCGGAGTGTGATAGAAACAGGCAACGGGGTCTCTAAGGAGACCGCTATGCGCCTGATGCAGACGCCGAATCTTGACGCTCTCTGCAATGCGGCAGACCGCGTTTGCAAGGCTTTCCACGGCAATCGCTTCGATTCATGCTCTATCGTGAACGCACGGAGCGGAATGTGTGGCGAGGACTGCAAGTGGTGTGCGCAGACACGCCATCACGATACCGGCTGCGTGACCTACAATTTCCTTGATGAGTCGAAGACGATGGAGGCCGCGAGGCTCAATGAGGAGACGGGCATACGTCGCTTCTCACTCGTGACAAGCGGCAGAGCTGTCTCTGACCGGGATCTCGACAGTTTCTTACGTATAATCAGGCGGCTGAAGAATGATACTAATCTTCATCTCTGCGTATCGATGGGGCTTCTGAACGAGGCGCAGCTCGAGCGGCTTAAGGAGGCCGGGATAGAACGATATCACTGCAATATGGAGACGAGCGAGCGGATGTGGCCTGAGCTCGTATCCACCCACAGCCAGGAGGATAAGAGGCGCACGATCGAAGCGGCGCGTCGCCTGGGAATGGCGATATGTTCCGGAGGCATCATCGGGATGGGCGAGACGGAGGAAGACCGCGTGGATTTCGCGATCATGCTTCGCGATATGGATGTGGATTCCGTGCCGATGAATATACTGAATCCGATCAAGGGAACACCGCTTGAGTCCACTCCCCTTATAGGAGAGGATGAGATAGTAAGATGCGCGGCGGTTTGGCGTATGATACTGCCGAAGCAGGTGATCCGATTCGCCGGCGGACGCGGCAGACTTTCGAAGAAGAATATGGAGAGGATTTTCACGGGGGGCATCAACGGTGCCATCATGGGTGATATGCTGACTACGATCGGAAACACGATCGAGGAGGATAAGGAGATGATAGGAAGGCTGGGGTTAACGATTAACGATTAATGATTAGAGATTAGAGATTAGAGATGGAGCTTGATTTATCTTGATGCTTCTTGATTTATCTTGATGCTTCTTGATTTATCTTGATGCTTCTTGATTTATCTTGATGCTTCTTGATTAATCTTGATAATCTTGATTAATGCTTACCTCTGAAAACTGACAACTGAAGACTTAAGACTCAAGACTAAAGACTGAAGACTAAACAATATGGATATATCGGTAGTAGTGCCACTATATAACGAGGCGGAATCGCTGCCCGAACTTCATGCGTGGATCTCGCGCGTGATGGCTGAGAATGGCTTCTCATATGAGATAATCTTCTGTAATGACGGATCTACGGACGAGTCGCTTAAAGTGATCAAGCAGCTCGCCAATGGCGATGAACACGTGCACTGCATGAGCTTCTCGCGCAACTACGGCAAGTCGCCGGCGCTCAACGAGGGATTCCGCATGGCGCAAGGCGACGTAGTGATTACCATGGACGCTGACCTTCAGGACAGTCCTGACGAGATTCCCGAGCTCTACAGGATGATCAAGGAGGATGGCTACGATCTCGTGTCGGGATGGAAGCAGAAGCGCTACGACCCTCTGAGCAAGACTATCCCCACTAAGCTCTTCAACGCTACTGCCCGCAAGGTGAGCGGCATCAAAAACCTGCATGACTTCAACTGCGGCCTAAAGGCCTACAGGAAAGACGTGGTGAAGCACATAGAGGTGTACGGAGATATGCACCGGTATATACCCTATCTCGCCAAAAACGCAGGGTTCAAGAAGATCGGAGAGAAAGTGGTGCATCATCAGGCGCGAAAGTATGGAGTGACGAAGTTCGGCCTTGACCGCTTCGTGAACGGATATCTCGACTTAGCGACCCTGTGGTTTCAATCTAAGTTCGGCATCAAGCCCATGCATATCTTCGGGCTTCTGGGTAGCCTGATGTTTTTCATAGGATTTCTCGCTACGCTGACAGTGCTGGCGCTTAAGATAGTGAGCATGTGCAGCGAGACCTACCACTTCTACGTGACCAACTCCGTATATTTTTACCTGTCGCTTGCGGCGATGGTGATGGGACTGCAGTTTTTCCTCACCGGATTCATCGGGGAGCTTATCGCGAGGAATTCGCCGGAGAGGAACAAGTATGTCATCGGGGAGGAATGGTGATGATCTATGAGTGCAGCATAAAGCGCCTCTCCGAGGCTACTGAGCCAGAGACTCCTTACCCCAGGCTAAAGCCCGGGGTTTCGGCACAATGGCAGGTCTCCGACCTGCCTTTCATTTGATTAAAACCCGAGGTATATTTTATGATGGTAAAATACAAAATATTAAGGATAGTGACATCGGTGGCTATGGTAGCCGTAGGACTGATGGCGGTGTCGGTGGAGGGGTCGGCGCAGAGCAACAAAGGGACGATATCTCCTGTAGAGAGCGACGACGAAGCTCCTCCGCAGCCCGTCTTGCACTATTACGACAAGCATGGAGAACGCCTTGACAAGCCTGTACTCTACCTCGCAGAACTGGACACTGCGACTACAGTGCGCCCAAAATCGCCATATCCCCTATTCAACGGAGTGACCGTAGGCGTCAACTTCGCCGACGCCATAATGGCCGCGACAGGACAGACACACAGCAGCTATGACATCAACGCCATGGTGTCGCTCCACAACTGGTTTTTCCCTACAATAGAAGCAGGAATGGGTTGGGGACACCACACGGAAAATAACGACCTCTTCAAGGTGAAGGCAAAGCCGAGCATGTATGCTAAAGTGGGCATCAACTACAATTTCCTATATAAGTCTGATCCGGCATATATGGCGTATCTCGGCCTTCGGTTCGGAGTGGCACAATGCCGTTGGGACAAGACTGATATCAAGAGCTCCAACGAAGAGGGGGAGACTATTTACAGTCCTGACGAGATGGATCAGAAGTGTACGAGTATATTCGGGGAAATACTGGCGGGACTTAAGGTGAAGATCGCAGGGCCGTTCTCTTTAGGATGGAATGTGAGATACCGGCTTGGGCTGCACAGCAGCGGGGGAATGGAGCCATGGTTTGTGCCGGGTTACGGGACAGGGCCGATAGGCTTTACGTTTAATGCGTATTTCACATTCGGCGAGAAAAAGAAGAAGGATATAAAGATGCCGGAAATCGAGGAGATGATTCCGGAGCGGACCGAGACCATTCATCCGGAACCGACTGAGACTGCTCCGGAGGAATAGCCGCTAAGTCCGGGTCTATGGGTAGGCGGTTTCCCAACCGCCTTTGATTTTTGACATTACCATATCCCATCTCTTACATATAAACTAAAGGAACCTTCAGGAAGATTTTTAGGATTATTAATTATGTAATGATAACAATGCTTTAAATGATCATAGTTTCTTACCATCCTGTCAAAAGACTCTTTCATCCAGAATCTCCCATTCCTTCCGACAAGATGATTGATACGACGGGCAGAGTATAACTTTATAGAATGTCGCGACATTCCGGATATTTCAGCCAACAAGCACCAAAACCATTATCAAGTAATCGTTGTTGTATTGGGCCGATCTGCTGCCAATATAGATTCTTGATTTGAGTATTCCATGGCAATGGATAAAGTTTTTTGAAAGATTCCTGTCTTTGATAGATTACTTCGCATTCTGAACGTGGGAGAGAGTCACAAAGTCTGAAGGTAATATATTGCATGGTCTCGTCCTGATGCATATGGGGAAGATTGCCGTGGAAATTTACTTCAATATCTTTATTTCTATCAAAAAACACAATTGTATTATTTTAAGGTTAACTTTTTTAAGGCGGTTAGGAAACCGCCTACCCATAAGGTTTGACGACACAGAGGCGGTTGGGAAACCGCCTACCCATAAGGTTTGACGACACAGAGGCGGTTGGGAAACCGCATACCCATAAGGTTTGACGACACGGAGGCGGTTAGGAAACCGCCTACCCATAAGGTTTGACGACACAGAGGCGGTTGGGAAACCGCCTACCCATAAGGTTTG
>JAIECF010000195.1:5638-9628 GCA_029068655.1 Muribaculaceae bacterium
ACGACACAAAGGCGGTTGGGAAACCGCCTACCCATATCTATACGCCTACCCATAGTGGTGGGCATTACATGGACTTGGAGAGGGTCAGGGTGAATTCGAGGCCACCTGACGGGAGGTTGCGGGCTGTGATGTCGCCGCCGTGGAACTGGGCCGCACTCTTCACGATAGCCAATCCTATGCCACTGCCACCTTTCTTACGCGAGCGCCCCGACTCGATACGGTAGAAGCGGTCGAAAATGTGGGCTAGATGTTCCTCGGGTATGCCGGTGCCGTCGTCACCGATGATGATTCGGTAGCTCTTATCGTCTTCCTGCTGCAGGAATATTGACACGGTAGAGCCACCTGAGTAAAGTATGGCGTTGTTTATGAGATTGTTGAAGACAGACTCAAGCAGCGGCGCATTGCCGAGCATCATCATGGTCTCGGGAAGGTTGATCTCAAAGCCGATACCTGCATCTTCAGCCTTGGGAAGAAGATTGTCGGTGACTTCATCCACGATATCACGGAGCGAGAGAAGCTCTCGCTGGATGTTGTCGGAACCTTCCTCCAGACGGTTGAGGGCGAGGATATCCTTGATCATATTGAGAAGGCGGTCTGAGTTGGCCTTGCATCGCGACAGCAGCATGTTGAGCTGCGCTTCCGAGAGTTTATCGCGATGAGTGAGGATGGTCTCAAGCTCGAGCGATATAGCGGATACAGGGGTCTTCAGCTCATGGTTGATATTGTTGGTCAGCTCACGCTTGAGCTTAGCCTTCTCCTCTTCCTCCTTGCGGGCGAGGGCTGCCTGACGGTCACGCTCGGCGAGCGTGCGCTGCCAACGGACGTAGATAAGCACAATATTGTGGGCAATGGTGCCCAGCTCGTTGCGGGGGAATACCTTGGTATCGTAGATCTCGTCGCCCCTTTCAGCGGCCTGGGCAAACTCCGACAGCCGCTTGATGGTGTTGCCGATGCGAGATGTGGAATACCAGACTATTGCAATAATCAGGATATAGATAAGAATAGCATACCAAATGAACGAGCGGTCGATCTGCATGAATTCGGAAAGTCCCACATCATGGCCGAGGGCCCCCGTGCGTGCATAAAGGTCGCCTTCCTTAAGGGCAGCGTAATAATAGAAATCGTCGTCGTCGACGTCATCGTTGTTGTGAACAGAGAATCCACGATGAGTTTCCGACTCATCGGCCATTCTGATTTCCTCACGATCTAAAGGATTTCCCTGAATCTCGATGCCGCTGTTGTCGTAGAGCACATTGCCTTCCGAGTCAAAGATGGCAAGCTGCAGCTCCTGGATCGGGAGATCTATAGTGCGTTCCCACAGCTCAACATTGACCACTCCCCCATCGTAATGGTCAAGAAGCTGATAGTTGAGGATGGTCAGCTGAGCGTTGAGCAAGTCCTGCCGATAGCGTTGCTCACGATTGAACTGGAAAACGAGGAAGGCGATTTCGCATAACGTGAGGATGGCAACTACCGTCAGAAGAAGTTTAGTGCTATAGCTGATCTTAAGGGGACGCACTTTTTTAAAGATTAATGATTAATTATTAATGATCAATTATCAAGTGGGAATGCATTCAAGTGGGAATGCATAATGCATAATTTATAATGCATAATTGATCAATGTTCATTGGATCAGACTTTGAATCCGTAGCCGTAGCCGGAACGGGTCACGATGAGCTTGCCGTACTTACCGATCTTGGCGCGAAGACGGGTCACATTGACATCGACGACGCGGTTGACAACCACAACTTCGTCTGACCAAACCTTCTGGAGGATATCCTCGCGTGAGAAGATCTTGCCGGGGTTGCTCATGAATAGGGAAAGAAGTTCAAACTCCTTGCGTGGCATGCGCACCGGAACCTCGTCGATAGTGCAAACGATCTGGTCGAGGTCAATCACGAGACCTTCCTCCTTGATGATGCGCTTGGGCTTGGCTTCCTCTGCCTTCACGGCAGCGGCCACAGAGCCCTGGAGCGGAGCTCCGGAACCTGCACGCTCGGTGCGTCGAAGCACAGATTTGATGCGGGCAAGTATGTTGCGTATGTTGTATGGTTTGGTCACATAATCATCGGCGCCGAGGTTGAGGCCGGCGATCATGTCGTCGTCGGCATTCTTTGCCGTACAGAAAATAATGGGGATATGAGCAGTCTTCGGATTACGCTTGATTACTCTCGCGCATTCGAAACCTGACATCTTTCCCATCATGACGTCAAGCAGGATGAGATCGTATTGGGTAAGATCCATTTCAAGGGCTTCCTCTGCGGAATAAGCGGTGTCAGCCTCATAACCCTCGATCTCGAGGTTAAGTTTAAGACCTTCACAAAGGTCGGGTTCGTCGTCGACGACCAGTATCTTGTAAATTTCCATAAGCTTAGGTTATTCGATAATGCATCATAAAAGATGCATAATTTATAATTAAATGCAAAGTTAATAAAAATTTTCGGGATATGCAATTGATATTTCATAATTAACAATGTATGTTTCATATTTCTCACTGAACCATTCGGAGTATGGTGCGTTATAAGGGTAGTAATATTTGCTATAAACTATCAAATCTTTATAAACCACTAAAGAAAAACACCATTATGAAAAGCATCTACAAAGCTATGGCATTAGGAGCAATAGGAATCAGCGCAGCCGCCATGCCCGCACAGGGGGACGCCTGCACACGAGTGATATATCACGGGACGGACAGCCTCTACGTAATAGGACGTTCTCTCGACTGGAAAACACCTATACCCACCAACCTCTACGTATATCCTGCAGGAATCTATAAGCAGGGATCATCGACACCCAACGGTATCAACTGGACGTCGAAATACGGGGCTGCATATGCCGTAGGTTATGACGGCGGCATCACAGAAGGAATGAACGAAATGGGACTGTCAGTAAACGGACTTTTCTGCAAAGGTACAGTCTACAACAATACTCAGAGAGAGAAAAATCCTCCTATCTCACTCGCCATGATAGTAGGATGGATTCTTGACAACTGCGCGACTACCGCTGAAGTGAAGGATCTGCTGACCTCTACCCCATTCAGTATAGAGGGTGCCACTTTCGACGGAGGCACAGTGTCAACGCTCCACTGGGGAGTGACAGATGCTTCAGGAAGCTCAATTATCTTCGAGTTTGACCACGGCAACCTCAACATATATGATCCGGGCGACATCAGAGCCATGACCAACGATCCACAGTGGCCGGCAATGACAGCCATCATCAACTACTGGGATAAAATAGGAGGAAAGAACATGCTTCCGGGCACAGTGTCGAGTCCCGACAGATGCGTTCGCGCAAACTATTTCGCACATCGCGTCGAAGCAACCTCTGACGCCCAACTGGGAGCCGCCATTACAAGATCGATCCTCGTGAACAGCTGCGTTCCTTACACCTACACAGTAGAAGGGGAACCCAACGTAAGCTCTACGCAGTGGAGAAGCTATTCAAACCTCCGCGATAAGCTTTATTATTTCGATATCGTGACCAATCCGGGTTACTATTATGTAGACCTCAAGAAGTGCGACCTGAGCCCGAAGGGAAAGATCCTTAAGCTGGACACTTCTAATACTGCTGACCTGGTGGGTGATGTCACAAAGAAGTTTGTCAAGTCGGATGGATTTAAACCGATGTATTGATTAATGATTAACGATTAATGATTAATGACTGAACTTTCGCATGCTCTTTTATTATCACGCAAAGGCGCAAAGGGTTTATCAATGATTAATGATGAATGATCAATGATAAATTGGCTTCACGACTTGGTTTTGGCAAGGACGCCGAGAGAGCGGCCTGCTGCGCATCGGCCGGAGGACGCAGAGAAAGCTACGCACCTTTAATGTTCTGACCTTTGAAAAACTATAAATTAGAACTAGCGAAACTTAAATTAATGATTAATGATTAACGATTAATGATTAACGACTGAACTTTCGCATGCTCTTTTATTATCACGCAAAGGCGCAAAGGGTTTATCAATGATTAATGATGAATGATCAA
>JAIECF010000196.1 GCA_029068655.1 Muribaculaceae bacterium
CGAAGCTTCCCAAAGCATTTAAACTCTGCACCTTTGCGCCTTTGCGTGAGATGTTTAAGAGCTTGCGAAAGTTGAGTTATTTAAAATTCTCCTACAATTTATTTGGTAATTTGATTTGTTTTGTCTAACTTTGTGATATGAATGGTTAAAATCCTATTTTTAATCACCATCGTTCACCTTAAACAACCAACAATGAAGACTAAACGCTATTTAGCAGCTGCCTTGCTATTATGTGCAGCCTCAGCTATTCCGGCTTTGGCACAGACCGGTTTAGTCGGGTTTGCCACCTGCAGCGATATGGGCTGCCAAGGCACTACGGGCGGCATGGGCGGCGATGTGGTACATGTATCCACTCTCGAACAGCTTAAAAACTATGCAAAGCAAGCTAACCCATGCGTCATTATAATTGACAAAGACCTCGAAGGAGAGTTAGGACCTAACGGAATTCCATCCAGCGCAAATACAATAGAAGTCGCAAGCAACAAGACTATCTTAGGAGCAGGCGACGGAGCCCACTTGAAATATATCGGATTTGAAATCAAAGATCAAAAGAATATCATCATCCGCAACCTCAATATAGAGAAGGCCTCTCCGGATGCTATAGCATTCCGAAACACGCATCACGCATGGGTGGACCACTGCGAAATTTCGAGTATATATGAAGACACTGATGTCTGGGATGGCCTCCTTGACTTCACTTACGGCTCTACCTATCTGACAGTATCGTGGTGCAAATTTCACGACCATGACAAGACATCTATTTGCAGTTCCGGAACAAGAAACATCACTGACCATGGACGCCAACGAGTGACTTACCATCACAACGCATTTATCGACTGCTGGCAGCGTAATCCTCGCGTTGGATATGGAAAGGGACTGATCTTCAATGATTATAATGAGAATAATAAAGTCTATGGCATCGGCGTGTTCGGCCGTGCTGAACTGGACATTGAAAATTGCTACTTCAAAAATGTGAAGAACCCCGTAATGCAAATGTATTCTACTGACTATGGTCCGGATGATGCTTATTGGGGCTTCTATTGGCTCAGTGGAAACGAATACGAAGGGGATTGCAAAAAAGTTGAAAGCAATGTCGACAAGCCGTTCGATTTCTGCAACTATTTCCAATATGACTTCGCTATGGACAAGGCTTCGGAAGTACCCGGACTTGTCAGCAAAATGGGTTGCATCAAAGGTATCGAAAGCGACATTATCCCATTCCCGGGCGACGGTGCCGTAAGTGTGGTAGGGTCTACCACACTGAAATGTGGATTATACGACGGGGCTTCCTATACAATAAAAATCGGAGAAGCGCCCGGCAAGTTAAAGGATTATAAACCATCCTCCTTCAAGCTTAAACCATCGACTACATATTATTGGCAAGCGACAATCGTAGGAGGACCCAACAACGGAAAGAAATCTCCGGTATTCCGCTTCACTACTGCCGCCAAATCAACCTCCTTCCCTATGCCTCAAGACGGAGAAGTGCATACTCAGTTGCATGAAATAGCAGGCCACTACTCTCCATGCGAGCCTCTCACTCTCCATTGGCGTGAAGGCTTCAATGATGCAAGCTATACAGTCTATCTTTCTGAAAACAGCGATATGAAGGATGCTATTTCAGTTGATGCCAACACTCCTTCATGGCGTCCAGGCAATCTGAAACCAGGCATGAAGTATTATTGGCGCGTCGACAACAAGACAAAAGATGGATCCATTGTCACTGGCGATGTCTGGAATTTTAAGTCAGATATCGCATACGCAAAAGAAGGACGCAATGAAGCCGAAAATGGTGTGCTTGGAGGACTCTGCTTCTTGGAAAAAAACAATAATCCAAGTTGGATCGATGCCTCAAACGGTTATACCACTGTTGGTGACGAAGGTCCCGGATATATCAGCTTTGTTTGGGACGGCGAGCCCGGCAGATATGACGTCACTACTGCTTTCTTTGATGAGACAAGAGGCCAGGGAGAATACTACCTCTTCATCAATGAAGAACAGAAGGATTCTTGGAAGGCCACTGCCAACGACAATTCTATGAAGCAGCACGTCTCGGAAGATGTCACTCTTGCAAAGGGGGATGAAATCAGAATCAATTTCTGCACTAATGCCAACATGCGTTGCCGCACCGACTATATTCAGATCGCTAAACGTGTGCTCAAAGACAATTATACCATAACTGTCAAAGTAACTCCGGAAGAGGGTGGCAATATCACTCCTGAACGCCTCGTGGCAAAAGCTGACACTGAAGTGACGTTTACTGCTGTTCCCGCCCACGGGTATCTCTTTAAAAATTGGACAAATGATACCGGAGCTGTTCTTTCCACAAATGCGGCCTACACATTCGTGGCAAAGGCCGACCGCGAGATTACTGCTAATTTTGACTTGAAGACTAAAGATCCGGGTTATCACTCACCAAAGGCCACAGATTATGACTTTGAGTATGTCAAGACTAATGATCTGACGGAGCAAAAGACCAATGCAGAGTCCGGTCAGCTTCAATGGGTCATCAAGCAGGCATGTTCAGACTGGGTAGAATATGGATCCACTAAAAAAGACGGACTCGTGGTCTCCCCTAAGGAGATAGATATTGATCCAATCACAGACGAAAGAGGCACCTTGGTTGCATTTGATGGCAATAATATGGTCAGAGTTGGTGCCACAAAATATCTCATTCTCCGACTTGAGAACACCGGGAAGGTGAAAATCTATTTCACCGGTGGATCATCAAGCGATGGAGTGCTGACTATCATTTTGACTTCGGAAGATGGCAATAGCCAAATCCTCAATTCATCATTGGAAATCAACAAGAACTCAACTCCCCGTTCAGATGCACTTGAACTCACCCTCGATCCGAAAAAGAAATATTCATTGCAGATTGGAGGCACTCAAGACATCGCCGTCTACGCCATCAAGCTCTGGCCCTAACCACAACCCACAACCCATAACCCCATAAACCTATAACCCGGACTCCCCTGCAAAGCAGGGGAGTCCATTTACATAGTAGCCATTGAAACGCAGATCTTCTACCATCCCTTCTATGGAGTTTCCTTTTGTCACATTGTTGAATCTGCAATTTATGATGTTTATGTTATAGACACTTATTGCGTTATCAAGTGCATTTATGAGCAATCCGTATTCACTTTTTTCACACGTGACATTTTCAAGCGTCACATTATGAATGAGCGGAAAGAATCCCCTATTGCACTTTTCGTTTTGATCATAATTGAGTTCTATTTCCATCACAGACTCCTTACACTGGCCGACAGTGACATTTTTCATATTTATTCCTTCGATCACTCCTCCACGGCAAGTATTGCTCTTGATTCTCATCACTCTCTTTAGATTAGGGCTATCCATCTTGCAGTCAGTGATAAAAATATTGCGGCACCCTCCGGAAATCTCACTTCCCATCGACACGCCGCCGTGTCCATTCTGCATCTCACAATTGCGGACGATGATGTTTTGGCTTGGTTTGTCCCAAAGTCGACCGTCATTGTTGCGTCCCCCTTTGATTGCAATGCAATCGTCGCCGGTATTGAAGTAGCAATTTTCTATCAATACTCCATCGCATGATTCCGGGTCGCATCCATCGCCATTAGGAGCGTCATTATTGATATGGACTCCGCGAAGAGTGACATTCTTCGACAAAAGGGGATGCACAGCCCAAAATGGAGAGCGAAGCAAAGTGATATTCTCCAGAAGCACTCCGTCGCACTGATTGAAATTGATCAGTTGGGGTCTTAATCCGTCGGTGATGGTGAATTTGCGCTCGCTTAAGGTGACACCATCTTCTGCCATACTGAGCAATTTCGGTCGCCCAACGGCTTGCGAGATGTCGCCGGGTGTCCATCCAAAGCGCTTTACGCCACTCCATTTCCACCAAGTGTCTTGGGAGCCGCCACCATCGACTATTCCTTCTCCTGTGATTGCCACATCAGTAGCTTGATAAGCATATATGCATGGCGAGAGATTCCAGCAATCCACTCCCTCCCATCTGGTAGGGACTATAGGGTAAAGTGTCGGGTCAAAAACAAATTCCAACGTTGCGCCCTTTTCTATGACTAAATTGACATGGCTCATCAATCGTATGGCGCCGGTATGATATGTCCCGCCTGAAACAATCACTTTGCCCCCACCGGCCTCGCTGCAAGCCTTGATGGCACTGTTGATAGCCTCCTGATTTTCGGCAGCAGATGCGTTGGCATTAGCTTTATAATCCAAAATATTAAATTCCTTCTCTGCAAACTGAGGTTGGCGTATATGTTGCTCTATCTGCAAATATTCAGAGTCTGACCATGCCGCAGACATCGCCTGTGGCAGAAAGGCTAAAAGCCATATCAAGTTTTTTAGTTTCATATTTTTTACTTAAGTTTCGTAAACTCAACTTAAAGGTCACTTCTATCAACGGGGGGATGAACAAATTTGACCGTTTATCTTTAAGTCCTTGAAATTAATATCTTTTGTGCCTCCGATGATGTAGTTTCCATCAGCAACATTGTTGAATTGGCAATCTATTACATTGATGTCACTGACGTTGGTGCAAGTATCAAGACCTATAATCATGACGCCATATTGGCTCTTTCCGCATGATATATTCTCAATATTGACATTGCGTACTGTTGGCAAATAGCCTCTGCAACATATCTCATCAGGACTATAGTCGAGATTAATCTTCAACACTGCCTCGGCACACTGACCTACTTTTATATTCCTTGCGTTGATATTTTCTATTATGCCTCCGCGACAAGAATTGGTCTTTATGCGGATTACCCTGTCGAGTGTAGGACTATCCATCTTGCAATTCTCGGCATACAGATTCCTGCACCCTCCCGATATCTCACTTCCTAATACTACGCCTCCGTGTCCATTGCGCATCTCGCAATTTCGGATGATAATGTTTTCCGTCGGTCGGTCCCAGAGTCTGCCGTCATTGTTTCGTCCGCTTTTGATGGCAATGCAGTCATCACCTGTATTGAAATAGCAATTTTCAATCAATACGCCATTGCAAGATTCCGGGTCACAGCCATCTCCATTCGGTCCGTCGTTGTTGACTGTGACTCCACGCACTATCACATTGCTGCTCAAGAGGGGATGAAGTACCCAAAAAGGAGACCGCAAAAAGGTCAGCCCTTCGATTAATACCCGGTCACACTGATTGAAATTCACCATCTGAGGACGCAGACCATCGTTGCGCCCGAAATGACGCTCTTCCCAATCTACGAGCTCACTGTTCATTTTAAATAAAGAGTCACGCCCGAGTGCCGGTAGGTCAGCTCTAAGAGGATCATTGAAAAATGGCTTGCGATACCATGACAACCAATTGTCTTTCCCCGCTCCTCCGTCGATCACTCCTTCTCCGGTCAATGCTACATCTGTGGCTTTATAGGCATATATAAGTGGCTGAAGGTTATAGCAGTCCGCACCTTCCCAACGAGTAGGGACAATGGGAAATAAATCAAAGTCATAGACAAATTGTAATGTCGCGTCTTTCTCCACCACCAGATTCACTCCGCTCAGCAAAGTGATCGGACCGGTCAGATAGGTTCCTTTGGGGACCATCACTTTTCCACCTCCCGACTTGTTGCAAGCTGCAATAGCATTGTTGATGGCTTTCTGATTGACGCTCGCCGATGCTTGGGAAGATGCTCCATAATCGACTGCGCAAAACTGCCTGTCGGCGAAATGAGGAGCCTTGATACTCTGGTCAATCCGGGTGTATTCGGCATCATTCCATTGAGCATGGGCCAGCACCGGATAAAATAATAGAAGAATAATGACTTTGATGTAGTTCATGATTAGATTGATATGTATTTAGG
>JAIECF010000197.1 GCA_029068655.1 Muribaculaceae bacterium
GGTGTGCTGACGCCTGTCTTTTTAAAGTAAAATCGTGCTTCTCTCCTACGTATCTCTCCGTAAGAGATAATTAACTTGGGTGCAAAATTAATATAAGTAAAGATTCTGTGCAAATTTTCTGACTCTTTTTTTTCGATGGTCTCATTATTTTTTTGATTTTAACATTGAATCAGCCGACACGATATAAATTTTCAGCTAAACAATCATAATGTCTCACGCGAACAGGCGGAGTGAGAAGGTCTCACGCGAAGCCGCAAAGGGGCGGAGGGTTTTGCTGAAAGCACTCGTGAGCGGAGAGCGCCGAGGCTCGCTCGCTTCGCTACGCATTGCATGAATGTCTTAGACGGCACTCAGGAAGCGCGTAGGAATTGGGAGATTAGGCGCTGAACGCTCTTCTTCAAGATCGCTCAGAACTGACAGATGGGGCGCAGAAAAATTATTCATGAGTCAACCCCAATCAGGGCTAGCTTTGGTCAATGCCGATTTAAAAAGTCTGTGGAAGTCTGATCGGTCTGCGCTGAGAATCAGGTCTGCGCCTAAGCTATTTCAGGTTCTGGACTGCACCATGAATGTAGAGATTAGGCGCTGAACGCTCTTTTTCAAGAGCGCTCAGAACTGACAGATGGGGCGCAGAAAAAATTTTTAGGATCAATCTGAATCAAGGATAGCTTTGTCAATGTCGATTTAAAAATTCTGTGGAAGTCTGCTTGTTCCTGCGCTGAGAATCAGGTCTGCGCCTAAGCTATCATAGTTCGCACCGGGAGGAATGTGGAGGTTAGGCACTGAACGCTCTATTTTCAAGAGCGCTCAGAACGAGCAGATGGGGCGCAGAATTTTTAATTGCGTAGCCTATGGGACGGAGGCTTCCCAGCCTCCGAGCGCAAGTCCGGGCTTCCTGGAAGTAAAAAGTCTGTGGAGATATGCC
Organism: Muribaculaceae bacterium; assembly: GCA_029068655.1. Classification (GTDB taxonomy): domain Bacteria; phylum Bacteroidota; class Bacteroidia; order Bacteroidales; family Muribaculaceae; genus Lepagella. The sequence goes on from JAIECF010000197.1 coordinate 926, forward strand.
CGTTCCTGTGCTGAGAATCAGGTCTGCGCCTAAACTCTATAAGTTCAGGTCGGAAGGAATGTTGAGGTTAGGCACAGAACGCTCTTCTTCAAGAGCGCTCAGAACTGACGGATGGGGCGCAGAAAAAATTTTTAGGGTCAATCTGAAGCATGGATAGCTTGGGCAATGTCGATTTTAAAATTCTGTGGAAGTCTGCCCGTTCCTGCGCTGAGAATCAGGTCTGCGCCTAAGCTATCATAGTTCGCGCCGGAAACAATGTAGTGGTTAGGCACAGAACGCTCTTTTTCAAGAGCGCTCAGAACTGACAGATGGGGCACAGAAAAAATTTTTAGGGTCAGCCCGAATCAGGGTTCAATTCGGGCTTCCTGGAAGTAAAAATTCTGTGGAAGTCTGCTCGTTCCTGCGCTGAGAATCAGGTCTGCGCCTAAGCTATTTAAAGTTCTGGACTGCACCTTGAATGTAGAGATTAGGCGCTGAACGCTCTATTTTCAAGAGCGCTCAGAACTGACAGATGGAGCGCAGAATAATTATTCTTTAGTCAACTGGAAGCATGAATAGCATCGACAACGATAAAAAAGTCTGTGGATGTCTGCTCGTTCCTGCGCTGAGAATCAGGTCTGCGCCTAAGCTATTATAGTTCCTGACGGAGGGAAACAATGTTGAGGTTAGGCACAGAACGCTCTTTTTCAAGAGCGCTCAGAACTGACAGATGGGCACAGAAAAGTTTATTTTGAAGCTAACGCCCAATGATCGGCTGTTACGAGTTTACCTTGAGATTATTGCCCTTGGACTGAATGATTCTCACTATACCGAGATTGTAATCCGGTTTCTCACTATTCCAGGTTCCGGTTCGGAAATCCTTTGCTGAGAAATTGATCAAGAGACCAATTTTCTTATCTGTCAACCAAAGATACGTAGCAAGCTGGGAAAAATTCTCTGTAATCAAATGTGACACCGATTTCAGTTCCACTATCACCTCATCGTCTATCAGGATATCCAACTTATAAGGATCTTTTACCGGGATTCCCTTATAGAGAGCAGGCACCAAGACCTGGCGAGCCACTTTGTGGCCTTTCTGCTCCAGCTCGTATGCCAGAGCCGCTTCATAGTAATTTTCAAGAAGTCCTTTGCCGCAATGCTTTCTTACCTCATAGGCAGCCCCTATGATGTCATATGTGATGTCGTTGATCTTTTGTGGAATGATGAAGTCCATATGATGGGAATTTAGTGTCATGAGTTATAAACGTATCCTTTTGATTAAAAATTATTGACATATAAAAAATTCTGTGGAGGTCTGCCCGTTCCTGCGCTGAGAATCAGGTCTGCGCCTAAGCTCTATTTATCTCACGCAGAGCCGCAGAGGGGCGGAGGTTTTTGCTGAAGGCACTCGGAAGCGGAGAGCGCCGAGGCTCGCTCGCTTCGCTACGCATTGCATGAATGTCTTAGACGGCACTCAGGAAGCTTGCTATCTCGCTAAGATAAAAAGTCTGTGGAGGTCTGCTCGTTCTGTGCTGAGAATCAGGTCTGCGCCTAAGCTCTATAAGTTTGCGCCGGGAACAATGTATAGGTTAGGCACTGAACGCTCTTTTTCAAGAGCGCTCAGAACTGACAGATGGGGCGCAGAAAAATTATTCATGAGTTAACTGGAATCAGCGATTGCATGGTAAATGCTGATTTAAAAATTCTGTGGAAGTCTGCTCGGTCTGCGCTGAGAATCAGGTCTGCGCCTAAGCTATCATAGTTCGCGCCGGGAACAATGTTGAGGTTAGGCACAGAACGCTCTTTTTCAAGAGCGCTCAGAACTGACAGATGGGCGCAGAATAATTATTCATAAGAGTCAACTTGTGTCAGCGATTGTTTGGTCAATGTCGATTAAAAAATTCTGTGGAAGTCTGCTCGTTCCCGCGCTGAGAATCAGGTCTGCGCCTAAGCTATTTCAGGTTCTGGACTGAACTTTGAATGTAGAGATTAGGCACAGAACGCTCTTTTTCAAGAGCGCTCAGAACTGACAGATGGGGCGCAGAAAAATTTTCTTGAGTCAACCCGAATCAGGGATAGTGTAGACTATAAACCTCTCGCTATGGACGCAGAGTGGTTGCGATCGCAGGGTTCAATGCTTTGCGACTCGCTTAGCCAATTTCCTCTATTTCATATTCGAGACCACGCTTGTCTTTCCTCTCGTTGAAGTTGGCCCCGATTAGATATATCTTTCGAGATTCCATAGCAAAGCGACCTGCATAATCCCTATCCCTAATCTGCCCGAGTGCCTCGGCAACACTTTTATTATACTTGAATTCAAACAGATATATGAACCTTCCCGTTGCGACTTCGATGTCGCTGCGCCCTTTATAGCCGTCGTGCTCTGCTATGGCCTGCGTGCCGCACAGAACCGCAAGCAGATAGGTGATGGCACGGTAAGTCGATTCGCGATGATCCTCGCCCGGAAGGTCCTTAAGAAGAGTCGCAAGCCGCTTCATGAACCCATAGATGTCTCCTTTGACAAGCTCTGATTTGAATCTTGTGAAATCGAAGGGGCCTCCGAGGATTCCGGTTGCAGGGACATACTGCTGAAGGAGATTCTTGTAGAATCCTATCTCCACCTCCCGGTTGGGGAGACGCAGGGTATAGAGTTGCGACTCCCGGTCGTAGCTCTGTATGGTGAGATAACCGGTCTGGAACATAAGTGGTATGGGGTTCAGACTGTCGAATCCGACCGACACCAGATCTTCATTGGCTGCCATCACTCCGTTGATGTCTTCCGGATTCATGCCGTTTTCCTTCACCCACCTGGCCAGGAACGTTGGGGTTCCAGTGACGTACCAGTAAGGTTCTATCTCCTTGGATAGAAGTGAATTCAGTATGCTGAACGGATTATAGAGGCGAGAGCCCCTGGAAGCGAAGAGGTAGCCGTCATAGTAGCTGCGCAGGGCGGTAAGAGTAGCCTCGAAAGACTCCTCGCGTTCCTTGGAAAGCGCTTCGATACCGGGCCGGAAATTGTCGAGCAGTTCATTCTCGGTCCATCCGCAGATATCAGCGAAGGTGTTGTCCATGGAAATATCCTTCAGGTTGTTGAGGTCGCTGAATATGCTCACTTTGGCAAACCGGGCCACGCCCGTGATGAAGGCAAAACGGATATATTCATCCATGCTTTTCAGATTGCCGAAAAAGCTTTTAAGCATCTTAAGGTTTTTCTCAAGCAACTCCTTATTATCCTGAATCTCCAGCAAGGGTTTGTCATACTCGTCAATAAGTATAACTACTTTTCGTCCTGTAGATTTAGCCACATTTCTTATTAGCAGAGAGAATCTTCCTGCTATAGTATCAGCGACGTCAGAAATGTCATATTGTTTCTCATATTCACCAAGCAGACGATTAAGCAGACTTAACAGTCCGTTCTCGACGGAAAAGTCTTCTGAATTGAAATCGAATCTGAGAACCGGCGAAGGTGTCCAGTCGAGATCCATGCGATCGGCGGCAAGACCCTTGAACAGCTCGCGTTGCCCCTCGAAGTACGCCTTCAGGGTAGAGAGCATCAGGCTCTTTCCGAACCGCCGCGGACGGCTAAGAAAAATAAATTGCCCCTGACTGAGAAGTGGTTTAATAAACCCGGTCTTATCAACATATGTATAGCCATCCTCAATTAATTTTGAGAAGGTCTGAATTCCTACCGGATATCTCGGTTCACTCATAATCTTCGATTTTTTTGCAAATGTAGTAAAAAAAAAGGATATAAGCAAGGGAGATGATGAGTTGGTAAGTATTTAAGTTTGTGAGTAGATGAATGGGTGATTGATAATTGGATGAGGATATAAGTTTGAGAGGATATCATGCCATGTTAGGCCGAATGAATGGCAATTGTTTAGCTAACGACCTTTTTTGACAATTGTAATACATTAAGTTTCAATACTTTGTTAAAAGTTAATTATCTCTTACGGAGAGATACGTAGGAGAGAAGCACGATTTTACTTTAAAAAGACAGGCGTCAGCACACC
>JAIECF010000198.1 GCA_029068655.1 Muribaculaceae bacterium
TTTCAAGAGAATTAGACGATATTTCTTTCTGTCTAATAAATATCAATAAATAAGGTTATTAAATTCTTTTATGCTATTGTATGATTCTCTTGAATTACCACTTTATTCTTTTCCCTTAAATGCAAGCTGGGCAATTCCCACTACTTCATAAATGTCAAGATCATGCTCCACATGTGCTGGAATAGTGATGCTCCCGCTATAGAGTGTGTTATTTCCATCGATAGGCGATGTTTTAGGGATAACTATCACTGCCAGTTTTGATACATCAGATAAATCTTCCATGTAGAGGATTCCGTTTTCTTCAAATGTTGATTGTGCATATGATACATAATATGCAGACATAACCAACATTAATGTTAATAAGTAATTGCTCAAATTAAACGTATATTATCATCAAAATGTTTTGGTCTGAAATTCAGCGACAAACAATTATGCATTATGCATTATGAATTATGCATTACCACTTAACCATTTTTTCATATACATTATATAGTTTGATATTGATGTCATCATTACCTTGCATACTCACAAAGAGCCTACAACGTTCACATCGCCATTAAACTGCCGCAAGTCCCTACATCGGCACCGCCATAAATACCGTATTTGAATTCGAATACCCACACCGTCTTGTATGGAAAAACAAAGAACCTCTTTTCAACGACCATATCACATACGATGGCAAACAAACTGATGGACATACACAGACATTATTTCTCCCAAAAAAGTAAGCGGCACATCCGGCAATTATATATATATTCGGCAGTCTCCGATTATGCAAGTTGCATAATTGAATTGTTCTGATTAATTTTGCGTCCACATAATCATCTAAATCGCTACTGTATGAAGGAACCTCGCAATCCATTCACTCTTGGACACAGAATCAGTCGCTCTTATTTCTGCGCCCGCTATGAGGAAGAGAAGGCCTTTGATGGTCATTCGCCTGGAGTAGGATTGGGGGTGCGCCAGCCCCCGCCAAGGGCCTTGTAAATGTTGACAAGAGCCCGGTACTGGTCGCGTACAGAGTTGGAGAAGGCTATCTGAGCGTCGAAGTAGCTACGCTGCGCGTCGAGCACGTCGATATAATTGATCATACCGGCACGGAACTGAAGCTGCGCCAGCTGCATATACTCTGCCGAGGCATCACGCAGCTCCTTGGTTCGGTAGAAGGATTCCTGCACGTGATAATATGTGTGAAGGATGGTATTAACCTCTGTGAAAGCCTTCAGCACCACATCCTCATAGTTAAGACGAGCCTCCTCATAGGCAGCTACCGAAGCTTTGTACTTCTTTTTCCTCCTGTTGAAGTCGATGAGCGGACCTGCCAGCGATCCGATCAAGTCATTGTATGGGGATTTCAGGAAGTTAGTTAGCGCATCGTTTTCAAGGCCGGGGAGTAGACTGATGCTGAATGACGGGAAACGGTCGGCATAAGTCATCCCGACGTTTGCCCTCGCGGCATTGAGGCGCTGCGCAGCGGCGCGGATGTCAGGCCGACGCTTCAGCAGATCGGATGGCATGCCGGCGGGAAGCTGCTCCGGACCTATGAATGTCTGCGGAAGCCTGCCTATCTGATCAATATCATGAGGCACCTCTCCCATAAGCAGCGTCAGTTTATTTCTGGTCTCAAACCACTTCTGCTCGAGCTGAGGCACCATCGCCGCCGCTGAGGAATATTCCACCAATGTCTGATTGTAGAGCATCTCGGAAGTAAGGCCTCCTTCATAACGCAGTCTGGCTATACGCACCGATTCCTCACGAGTATCCATAGTGCGGTGGACGATCATCAACTCGTTTTCCAAAGCCATCAATGTATAATAGGCATCCGCAGTCTCGGCTATGAGTTCCATCTTAAGGGCTCGGCTATCTTCTTCCGTGGCATGGTATTCCGCCTCCGCCTCACGCCTTGCCCAGATCTGCGAGCCCATGAGATTGATCTCCCAAGCTATAGGGAACTTAAGGCCATAGGTAGGGCTTGTAGTGGCGCCATCTCCGCCGTGATCCACAGTCTCGTATTCCGCCGACACATTGAATCCCACCTCAGGAAGAAGATTGGTCTTAGTGATGCCGTAGAGCTGACGAAGCTGTTCTATCCGGGTCTCCGACTTGAGTAGATCGCGGTTGTTGTTGACAACTCTCTCAAGCAGCGAACAGAGAGTAGAATCAGAGTAAAACTTCCACCATTCAAGATCGGCAAGACAAAGAGAATCTACATAATCTATCTTGGAAAAATCATCGTAGTGGTGCACATAAGGTTCCTTCAGGCCTCTGACACCGGAACAAGCCGACAGCAACAATAGAGTCACCGCCACTATAGCAGCTCCGAATCCTTTCATTTCGAACCCTCCAACGGCCGAGCCGCTTTTTTAGAATTATCACCAGTATGAATCCCGACGGGTATAACCTCTGAGGAATCCGAGAGAATATCAAACCTATCCAGCGCAACCATTTCCCCGACAGAAAGCCCCCCCTTCACGACAGTAAGCTTTCCGACAGTATCACCTAACGACACACGACGTTTTTCTACACGGCCCTCGGAGGAGACCACGTAGACAAAATTTCCATCCTTACCTCTCTGAACAGCTACAGCAGGAACAGTCATAGTGTCTTCAAGCACATCGAGGAGCACATTCACCTTTGTCTTTTCTCCGGGAAGCAGACATCCGTCGGGGTTCGGCATCTCAGCCCGGACCGATATGGTACCGCTCTTTGTATCAACTACAGGGTCGGCGAAATCGACAATGCCCCGATATGGATACGCACTGCCGTCGGCAAGAGTGATGGTGACATAAGAAGGAAGACGATCAAGACACTCTCCATCGTCATCACACCGGATATTGACGTCGCGGTCCTTGCTCTTGAAGTATTCAAGCGAGGTCATGGAGAAATCGACCAAGACGGTATCGCTCCTCACTATGGTAGCCAGCAGAGATTTGCCACCAGGACCGACGAGGGCGCCTACGTCGACCATCCGCTCGGAAATAAAACCGGAAATGGGCGCCACAACGCGCGTGTAGCCAAGAGTGACCTGAGCCTCAAGAAGATCGACTCTTGCGATCTCAACATCTGCCTCAGCACACTCCACGGCCGCTTCGGCATTGTCAAGATCAAGCTGAGAGGCGGCCTTCTGAGTATATAGGGGACGGATGCGGTTTAAGTCCCGGTCAGCCTTGTTCTTCAGAGCCTTCGCACGATCAAGCTGCGCGCGCGCACGATCTACCTGAGCCTGATACAGCTTAGGATCAATCACAAAAAGTGTCTGACCTTTATTCACATAGCAACCTTCCTTGAAAAGCATCTTTTCAAGAACTCCCTCCACCCGTGCAGTAACCTCTACCGACTGGCTGGCGCGAATACTTCCTTCATACTCTTCGTAGACCTCTACTCGAACAGTGTCGACCACCGCCACTTTCACTTCCGGTAATGGAGCACCCCCTACAGATTGCCTTGGCAACAACAGCCATACGGACAACGCAACCACCACAAGCACACCGATGAGAAGAAAGATCCACCGGGGAAAACCGCCCTTATGTCCGGTCCGGGATATAGCTCCCTCAGACCCTGCTTTAAAATCACCCATATGTCACAAATCAAGATTCTTAACACTTAACCCCAAAGTCTTTACATCCCTAAGCCTCACAGTCGCTTCAGACCTTCTAAAAAACATTCCTCGCAATCCACCATACTACCACCGAAGCTGTAAGCACCCATATGACTGCAGGAGAATGAATAATCCTATACATCCCCGGATACCTCTCCCTGAACAATTCAAGCCACAGCAGCAACCCGACCGCAGGCAGCATACACAAGGCATATGCATTCGCCTTCCAGGCGCCTGCAATGTCGCCATGCATCAAGGCGTGCGCCATCCTCTGCGATCCGCATCCCGGGCAGTCAGTACCGGTAGCGACTTTCCATATACACCGAGGCATCCACTTTACCTCCACAGGATCTATGAAGAAATAGATTCCCGCAAGAAGCACGACCATCAGCGCTATGGCGCTTACCCAAATCACTCTCCTACCCCGCATCGCCGATACGCAAACCCCAGGCTGACTGTATCTTTCTGCCTACAGACAGAATATTGACACCGACTACAATCAGGGCAAGAAGCGTACTGACTCCCAGCCCCCATAGAAGGCCGTCGGAAGTGTCGCCAAGTCCTTCAAGGGCACCGGCATACAGGGAGCGTAACGCCAGCAGCGCTCCGACTGACAACACCCATGCGGCCCCGCATCCAACCCAAATCATAGCGTCATACGGCGCTCCAACCTTGCGCAGCGGCGCTCCCAGCATAAGAAGACGATGGTTCACAGAACGATTTTTCTCCATCAGCAGCGACATCGAAAGCATCAGCACAAAGAGAGAAAGAAGCGTGATAACGGCTCCGACAGCCATAACGATACCTACCACCAATTTCAGCAAATATGCGGCTGAGCTACCTGATTTGTCGCCGGCCACCTCCCATCCATGCGACGAGAGATAATCGGCAATGGCCACATCGCCGGGCGAGGAAACATCGATGATGAGGCGTGAAGGAGCTACCGAACCGTCGGCACCGAGGCGTGAATTGGCATACTGCATGAAGCTGTCAGGAACCAGAACTGTGTTGAGACGATTGCTGAACCCGGCTATGCGGCCTTCCATCTGCATGGACCTGGTGCCGTCTTCACTACGCATATAGAGTTTCAACGGGATGCCGGATATAAGCTGCTCGCTGAGCTGAGGCAGCCCGGCCGACCCGGCAAAGCCGAAGTTATACAAAGCAAGATATTCCTTAGGAATCATGACAGGAACAATGGTCTGACCGGGCTCGAACCTCCAGTCAGCCGCCGCAACATCCACAAATGAATCAGGAACAGATTCAAAGAAAAGGGCAGTCTCCATGCCTCGACCTCCTTGATTCACCGACGCATATACGCGAAAGTCGGATGAACTGAACTCCCCGACCCGCCTCACCCATGGTTGAGCCCTTAGATCTGCCATATCTTCCTCCGAGAACCATGTCGATTCCCGGTCGCCGAGCGTACTGGCTGAAGTGACTTTCTTGTTGACGACGAGATAATCGGTATTTATTACACTCTCGTCATCACCCCAGATGCTACGGGAATCAATATAAAACATCACAGCGCCACCGATTATAAGCAGGCCGATGAAATTGGAGAGCGCGAAACCAGCGAGCCGCGCCGGAGATGTGTTCTTTCTAAGCAGCTTTGAAATGAGTCCCATCAGAGAGTCAGTTTTTCAGGATTATCAATCAGTAGCGGATTTCCAACGGAGAACGTGATTATGGCTGCTCCTTGACGTCCGGCCTCCTCTTCCACTATTCTTGCGGCCAGCCGGTTGTTGGCTTCATCAAGGTGGCTTACAGGCTCATCAAGCAGTATGAAGTCGAATGGCTGACAGAGACTGCGTATAAGGGCTACCCGCTGCTGCTGTCCTATCGAGAGCTTTCCGGCAGGATAGTCACGTCGCGATGTGATTCCAAGTCGTTCCATCCAGGAGTCTACACGCTTCATGTCGACATCTCCGCAGATCTCCCCTTTGAGCAGAATATTGTCTATTGCGGAAAACTCCGGGAAAAGACCAAGTTCCTGCGGAAGATATGCGATATTGGTCCTTCTTAGCTCCTGCCAGTCAGCAATACTGAACATGGCCGCGTCACGCCCGTCGAAAAGGATTTTCCCTTCATAGTCGCGGCGAGCACCCATTATGAAGGAAGCGAGACTCGACTTGCCACCCCCGCTGGCCGACTCCACAAGATATCGTGCACCCCGCCGGAAGGAAACCTTACGGCGCCACACCTGAGAATACGGCAACTCCTCCCGAGAGAAAACTCGCGGAAGGAGAGAGTCAAGTGTTATCTCTTCTATGTGTCGGGTCATCGCGTAATTGCAGTAATGAGCGCGTCAACTCCACCGTCGGCCTCGAAATCAAGGCGAAGGCTTTTCTTATCAACGCTGAGCTTTGTGACTGTCGTCACGTCGCGGGCGATAAATCCGTTAGAAACCATTCCGATCCAGGCACCCTTGAGCAGATCCGCCGCCTGCGACGGAGTAATGTTTCCAGTGAAATCCTTGCTTCCAAGCACAGCCGTCAAAGTATCTCCATCGCGCGTCACAGTAACTCCGAAAAGTGACTGAAGCATATTCGACAGATCTGTGAAATTCTGTCCGGTGGTCTGAATACGTGCTTCCGCATCGCTGGCACCGGAATTAGCCCGGACCGCAACAGTTCCGTCGATCGCCTCCAGCACGCTTGCAAACGGATTGGACTTACCTCCCATAAAGGATCCTGCAAGATCAGTAAGCTTCTTGGTCAGTTTCTTTGGTACACCTGCGGCGAAATAGATATCGCCTCCTTTATCAAACGACTTTACGACCGACGCGTCAATCTTCTCTACAGGAAGAAGGAGTTCGGCGGGCTTCATATCCGAATTCAAGACAGAGGCGTTGGCCATAAAGCTCTTCTTTTTTATGTCGGCATTTCCGGCGACATAAGACATATCGTTGAATATCAGAGAAGAAGCAATCTTCATATAGGTACCGTTAGGAAGCAGAGCCATAGAGCGGTTGACATCAGCAACATAAGTCATGGCCTTGTCCGGTTGCAGAAGAAGAGAAGCAGCGTCGGCAGACATGTAGCTCTGTTTCTCGTTGAGCTGCCTGTAATACTTCAGCTGTTCGGTATCGGGACGTCCTGTGGTGCAGACCCAGAACTGATTGCCAAGCACCGCTATGTTTCCGATAGTCTTCGCATCACCTTCGGTCGTGGAGGTTAGGCCCGTCTCTTTCTCCATGTAGGCCACAAATTTATCCGGATCGTTTAGAAGGCCCGTCACATAGCTGCGCGCGGCCGAGAAGAAAGCCACTGAACTCATGGATATTCCTGTCTCTCCGTTGCATATCTCCTTCAGATGCTGTTTGTCTTCCGGCTTGACAGCCTGGCTCTCATCGATGGTCTTCTGAAGTTCCTTCGACAGCTTGACAACTGAGCCGTCTGTGCTTCCGCCCAGGCTTTCCACCGTATGGGCGATATTGACGAGCACTACGCTCGAAGCGTCGGCCGGGACTGTACGAAGCAGAGACGAGGCATCATCGTCTCCGCCGTTTTTGGAACATCCGACAGCCATGAAAAGAATCGCAATGACTGTCAGAAGGCTATAGCTGAGTTTCTTCATTGGTTAGAAATATATACTGTATGATTTAAGAATTTCATATTCTGAGGAAGCTTCCCATCCTGAGTGCCGCTACCGCAGCTTCGGCACCCTTGTTGCCGAGCTTGCCTCCGGCACGGTCAAGAGCCTCCTGAAGATTGTTGACGGTAAGCACCCCGAAGATCACGGGGACATCACCCTGACAATTGAGCCGGCATATGCCGTCGGCTGCCTGCGAGCATACATAGTCAAAGTGGGGTGTATCACCGCGTATGACTGTGCCTATAGCCACTATGGCGTTGTATTTCTTCGGGCTTTTCATGATTCTTGCGGCCGCATAGACAAGCTCAACGGCTCCCGGCACACGGTACTGTTCCACATGAGACTCCCTGAGCCCCGCCTTTTCAAACACATCAAGCGCTCCCGCGAGCAAACGGTCGTTTACCCGGCTATTCCAGTCAGCAGTCACAACCGCTACCCGGAAACTCTCTTTATCAAGAAGTTCGGGAATATCAAGAAGTGATCCTTCGGTATTAAGTATCGTCGACATAATATTATTCTTACAACTTAAAACTTACAATTTTAGACTCAAGCCTTCTTCGTACGGAAAGCACTGAGCCAGGACACCTTCATGTTTTCCTGCAGCTTTATCATCTCTTTGAGAGTGTGGATCTCCTGCTCAAGTTCCGCTTCACCCTGAGCGATGGCGTGAGGAAGCACTGCATCGAGAAGACGTTCGGCACGAGGGCGCATCGACTTGACACGGATCATGATCTCCGCCATCTCGACTGTCATCTTGATCTCCTTTCTATTGACCTTTCCGGTACGTTTCTTCGATATCCTGATAGCCTCGGAGAAGAACTTCATTGCCTCACGGTAGTCGCCCGACGATGCGAGCAGACGTCCTACATTGCAGAGAGAATCTACCAGACGCTCGGTAGCGCTACTGATACCGGCGTTCACTTTCTCGGTGAGGGCGTCCACATGCATCTGCTGGCGCCCCAGCATGTCGATGGTCTTCTTTTTAGAGCGGAGTATGCGTGTGGAAAGCTCCATGGCAAGGATGTGGAGGCGTCCGAAGCGATCGGGATTTCTGGCTACAAGCGGATCGAGCACCTTGAAGAGTGCGTCGAGTTCCTTCTCGCTGCGCTTGAAATCTTTCAACTCATAGTGGATCTCCGCGAGGTCGAAGATCAGGGCCACAAGAAGGGCCTTGAATTCTTCGTTCTCATGGTCGGAGAAGTCTTTGAGGCGCTGCAGGGCGCTTATGGTACGCTCAAGTGCCTCCATATATTTCTCGGCCTCGATGAGCCTACTTATCTCCAGACGGGTAGCCACCACGTTGGCGAGCACCTCGGCCTCCCGGCTGTCCTTGCCGAAAGACTCCATCCGGATATGGACATCTATCTGATTCATTTTCTATTATCTATAAATAACATTGTTGTTTCAATATCACTATAAGTTATAACAACCGAAACGGCGAAACGTATCAAAACGTGAGCCTTACAGCCAGTTTCTGAGTCCTTCAGCTATGTTTTCCGGAATCGGTTTGGATGCCTTAGTCGCGTAGTCAACGCTCACCATAACGGATTCGCACATGGAGCATATCTGACCTGTCTCCGTATTGCGCAGTATCTGCTGCAGTATGAAGCTTTTCTCTCCTATCTTCTTTACACGCGTACGAACTTCCATAGGATAGGTAAAGTGGATCTGCTCCATAAACGTGCAGTTAATGTTGACAATAACTGCCTCGACACGGCTCCAGTCGGCAAGCTGCCCACGCAGTGCGTTGTAGAATTCTGTCTTGCCTACATCGAAAAGCGCGAGCTGGGCGTTATTGTTGACATGCCCGAGCACGTCAATGTCGTTAAACCGCAGCTGCAACGGCACTGCATGGCGGAAAGCTTCTGCATCAAGATGCTCCAATTTATCGTTTTTCTCACTCATAATCTTTTGTCAGTTTCTGAATAGGACTTCCTTCACCACGTCCTTTCCCATTATATCATTGATTCCCTTCACTATCCTTCCGCGACTCATGTTGAGTTCCGAACGCAGAGATGCGTTTGATGTGCCTATGGTCATCACACCTTCACGTATATAGGGACGCCCGCACATAGAGGCAATATGGCTGCCTACGACAAGAGGGAAAGCCTCACAGGCACGCACTTCGTCAAGCCGCCCCTGCATGCTGCTCTTCTCAAGACATTCCCTGAGCACGTCGCCGATCGTCACCGCATCCCTTCGTTCCATTTATCAAGTAATTAATGATCAATTATCTCAAACTTGCCATTTGTAACCGTAAACAACTTACTTTCGCCACGGATCGCTCCGAGGATCTCGTCGAGATGCTCGCGGTTGGTGTCGGTGATGAAGATCTGTCCGAATCCTTCGTCACCGCTGACCATCTCCATTATCCTCCCCACCCGACTTGAGTCAAGTTTGTCGAATATATCATCAAGCAGGAGAATCGGAGTGAGCCCCGACACTTTCCTCAGATATGAGAAAATGGCGAGCCTGAGGGCAATGGTGAATGTCTTCACCTGGCCCTGACTGCCGAGACGACGCATCGAGTAGTCGCCAAGTCCGGTCAGAAGGTCGTCACGGTGTACTCCCTTTGAGGTGTAGCCGAGCACCTGATCTTTCGCCCTGCTGCTGTCTAACACCTCGCGGAGCGTCTGATCGTTGAGCACACTGGAATACCGGATAGACGCCTTCTCGGCATCGCCCGATATCTCACTGTAGCGGGTGCGGAAGACAGGCAGGATCTCCTCAACCCAAGCCTTCCGGGTGGAATGTATCACAGCAGCCGATTCCTCCATTGCTGACTCTACCGATTCATAAAGCAGCTTGTCTTTCATTCCAGCCTTCAGCATACGATTGCGACTATCGATACTGCGGTTGTATCTGATCAGATGCGAGAGATAGGTCTTGTCGGCCTGAGAGATCACCATATCCATGAGCTTACGACGCTCCTCGGCGGCTCCGCTTACGATAGAATGGTCGGCCGGGGTAACGGTGACAATCGGGAAACGCCCTATGTGCTCGGATATGCGCTGGTATTCCTTTCCATTGCATTTCAATGTCTTCCCCTTACCTTTCACTATACCGCAGCTTACAAGCTCGCCTGTGCCGGAATCCATGATGAAGTTTCCCTTCACCATCATCATCTCCGCGCCATGACGAGGCAGCGCGGATTCGGGCAACGACTGCATGGGACGTGCGAGACACAGGAAATGAATGGCTTCGAGCAGATTGCTCTTACCCATGCCGTTCATGCCCAACAGACAGTTGACTCCACCTGAAAATCCAAGGGAGGCTTCTTCAATATTCTTGAAGTTTATGATGTCGATTTTCTCGATCTTCATGCGTTGTCTTCCTTCTCGCCGTAAGCGAGGTCGCCGGCATCACCAAGACCCGGCACTATATAACTATGGGCGTTGACATCAGGATCGATAGCCGCACACCAGATGGTGGTCTTCTCTTCCGGGAAACGCTCCTTTATGTAGTCGACGGCACGCCGGGAGGCGATCACAGAAGCTACATGCACCTTAGCGGGGTGCCCCTTGCGAAGCAGCGCCCGGTAGCCAAGCTCCATCGATGTTCCGGTAGCAAGCATCGGGTCGACGAGTATAAGGGTCTTGCCTTCGATGGAAGGAGCGGCCATATACTCGACAAGGACGTCGAAAGAGTCTCCTTTCTCGTGATACTTCCGGTAGGCGCTCACGAAAGCGTTCTCTGCATTGTCGAATATCTGCAGGAAACCATGATGGAAAGGCAGTCCTGCCCTGAGGATGGTGGCTATCACTACTTTTTCAGCAGGCTCCTTGCATACACACTCAGCAAGAGGAGTCTGGATGCTCACGTCGCCGTAGGCGATACGTTTTGAGATCTCATATGCCATGAGCTGACCGATTCGGTCTATGTTGGCGCGGAATCTCATACGGTCGCCCTGGATGTTGACGTCGCGAAGCTCACGCATATATCGGCTCATTACCGACGGCTGGTCGGCAAAATTTATAACTTCCATATAATTAAATAACCGATTAAATTAATACGGCAATACAAATAATGACTAATCAGATAGTTTTAGAGTCTACAAATTTAACAATTTAAATTGAGAAAATGAAATAATTACGATTATTTTTTTTCAAGATGTAAATAATCCGTATATTCACGCATCGGAGTTAAGGCAGCCGGCTTAAAAACACAATAATAATATACCAATATCGTTAATTAAAAAACAAAAAGCTCCAGCACCACCCGTAATTATTTATTTGCTTATTAGCAATGGAATCAATATGTGGCACCGCACATCCTCAGAATTATACCGCCGTTTAAAAAATAGATTCGGCCCGACTTCAGGCTTCGCCAGATGGCTAACAATAGGATTCCTCACTATGTGCGCCTTCATACTTACCATGATCGCGTTGCCGGACTACTCAACAATAGACTCGTATGCACAGCAAGACAGCCAAAGCTCAATGACCGACTTCTATGAGAGGGCTGCGGCACACTCGGGGGTAGCCCTGCTTGACACCACCGTGACGGTAATCGCCATTGACGATTGCTCGCACGACGACATCGGGGAGGTACTTGACTTGGTCAGTGATTGCCAGCCGAAGGCCATAGGCCTCGATATAATGTTCTATTCGCTCGACAACGACTCTCTGCTTAAAGCTTCGCTCAAAAATACGGCTTCTCTGCTGACCGTGCCCGTCAATGTCGGTGAACGTCTGTCTTCACAGTCGTTTATCAACAGCGACACTCTTCCTGATGCCAGATTCGGCAGAGTAGACCTGGCGCAAGAACATCGATACGTACCAATAAGACATTATTTCCTAAGTGTCGACGGCAAGCCAAGTTTTGTAAAACAATTAGCCCAATCGGCGGGCTATGACACACGGGACTTAGAAGAAACCGAGACTTTGCGATAT
This sequence comes from Muribaculaceae bacterium, assembly GCA_029068655.1. Lineage (GTDB taxonomy): Bacteria > Bacteroidota > Bacteroidia > Bacteroidales > Muribaculaceae > Lepagella. Next base: position 12,088 of record JAIECF010000198.1, read on the forward strand.
GGAGCCCGTGAATTTAATGTAATAAGTGCCAGAGAGATGCTTGATGGAGGTTATATTCCAGCCGAGAAAGTAACCGATAAAATCGTCTTAATCGGAACCATCAACGACATTAATGACATGCATTACACTCCGATCGACAACGACATGCCTGGAATTATGATTCATGCCTACTCTTTATCCACACTGATCTCCGGAACACCGGTGAAGTCGCTTCCCCCCTATGTCATATACACCATTGCATTACTGTTCACGATTGCCACTATATGGCTTTGCATGCGGGTTGACAACCACCCTTACGCCAATCTTGTGTCAAGGATAATCCCTTTAGGAATCATTGTGATCTTTATCTATATATGCTATCATTGCTATAATACAAAAAACCTTTACGTCGACTTTACCATAGTCCTTGCCATGACGGCATCCGGGATGCTCTGCTATGATCTATACACCGGGATACCCTCTCTAAGCAAGGCTCTTTGGCGAAGATTATCAAAAACTATCCAATAAATTCACTTTAGTATGAGACAACTATCCTTATTGATATTACTGATAACAGCAATAACTGTCAGGTGTCAGCAGCCTTCCGGATACGAAATATTCAAGACTCTCGGCAGAATCACGAATGCCACCAGCGGCAAGGAGGTAAGGAAAGGGGATGCCGTGAAAGCGACAGACAGACTCACCATCGACAAAGACGCAAAAGTGGGAATCCTCGACCGTCAACATCACCGCATCTTCTATAGCCAGAAGCCGGGTACCCACAGAGTCGCCTCTATCATAAGGGACGCAAAACGCAAGGCTGACAATGCTGTAGCCGCAGTGAACTCCGAAGTGTTTAATCAGACAAAGCAAGCGGGTAAGCAACCGCATGTAAACGGAGTGTCATATCGAGGACCGGAGACTGAAAATGCGTATCTACAATCTGTCTGCAATGCTATTCTGGATATCGCCAGCGCTATGCCGGACACCTGCCTCACCCTTAAGGCTGTCGAAGATGACAACTCTTTCCACTTCTCTATGACCAATGGCACTGACTCGTTGCTATACGTCAATGTCATAGCCGTCAGAGCGGAGGGAACGCCTAAACTATGTCTGAATGTAGGCATGACAGACAATGAGCCATATATATGCATAGCACCGAATTCACAACTTACATTGTCGGAATTCGAATTTGCCAATTCCGAATCTACGGACTTCTATATGTTTGCCTCGTTTGAACCGGTCGATTCACAGGCTCTCTCACTAATGCTGAATTTAGGCAATCGCTCTGAAGAAGTTGAAAATGCCACCATCCTTGTCTCTCCCAAAATTACGGTTCAACCACATGAATAGACTCATACTCCTAATATGCATAGCAGTCACCTGCCTGGCTGCATACGCCCATTTTCCTTCGCCATTGGCCCAACAAGCCAATGTAGACTCTTTGATGATTTATGGCGATAAGGAAACTTATGACAGTAATATCAAGAGTTTCAAGGAATTGGCAGCCAATGCCAATAATAAGGAGGATGCTGCCATATACGGAGCCCTGACAGCTGAATTCCATTGTTTTGCAGGCCAACCTGAAGAATCCCTGCGCATCTATAGCCAACTTATCGATTCCTTCTCCGACGAAATCTCGGACTATACCCAAGTCTCGATACTATGCTCGGCAATCCAGACAGCCATTGATCTCGGAATAATCGACGATATGTTGCCCTATCTCGACACAATGACCGAGACTTTCATCAAGATCAGTGACTCATACGATGACAACGGGAATCTCTCGGAGTTTTACGCTTTGACTTTAATAATGATATGGCAATTCTCCTTCAATCGGGATGCAGTGAATTCAAGCGATCAACTTGCAATTCGATTTAAGGAGAAATATGGAGAAGAATCTCCTCAATATGCTATAGCCCTCAAAATATCAGGCTACATCAAGGCTTTATTCGATATGCGAAGCCAAGCTGCGTCAGACTATTCAGAAGCGTTAGATATATGGGCCGACAAAAAACCTACAGTAGATAAATTCTCACTCTTCATAGGACTGGGAGCGCTTGCGTGCGAGATGAGCGATTTCAATTCGGCCAAGCAGTACATAAACAATGCTGAGAAAATCCTTTTGGCTCTCGGACTCGAGCGGACATACTACGGGATGATTCTTTCAGAAATGAAATGTACGTTTTTCACAGATGCTCATGCCTGGGACGACATCCTTCATGAATGCGAGAAAGCCGAAAGGCTCTCGGAAGATCTTTTTGGTCCGAATCATGTCTCTGCATTAAGACTTATTGCATCAAAAGCTACTGCCTTGGGACACACAGAAAATCCGGTTCCGGCTATGGAATTGCTAAATCTGGCTTTGAGTAACCAACGTTTTATAGCCAGCCGCATGGGCAATGACTATCTTGTAGCTTTATCGGTCTGGTCGGCGATATTCGGGCCGTTTATTCACGATGATGTCATAACGGTGATTCAGAATGCAGAAAAAATAATTTACAACCTTTGTCCACGCAAACATGTGATAGCGTTCAACTTCTATGAAGCCTGGGGTGCGGTTCTCTTGAATAAGTCAGATTTCAAGGGTGCAGCCGACAAATATCGCAAATCATTTGAGTCAAGCCGGAATAGTCTGCATACCTCCCTCAGCTTTCTGACGGAGGCAGACCGGGCACAACTGATCAAAGACATATATCAATATCAGGACAATGTATTCGGGCTTGCGAAAGCACCAAGTGGAAATAAAGATGTGGCAGAACTAATGTTTGACAATGCCATGTTTATCAAGAGTCTCATGATGCAGTCGGTGGCAAGTCTAAAGCATCAGGTAGAGATGCTGCCTGAAACGGAAACAGAAGCACGTTTGCTACTCGACAGTTTTCTCTCGTTAAAAAGAAAACGTCTGCATGGAGAGGAGGTCTCTGAAAAGGAATTCAATATCGCTGAGCAAAAGCTTCTTAAGTATCTTGAGGATCATCCGGAACACGGAGACTATCTTGAATTCATATACACAGACTGGAAGGATTTATCAGACCGACTTGGTGACAACGATGTAGTGGTGGAGTTTATCGTGAGTGACGAGACCTGGGATCATAACCGCACATTCGCAGCAGAGGTGCTTTCCAAAGGGGAAAAGCCGCGGCACGTGAAGCTCCTCACCATCAACAACAAAGATAAACACTTGCTCAATACAGACAAAGGGGAGTTCAACAAGTTAGTATGCGACAGTATATGGACAGCTGAGCTACGGGCATACCTACCCAAGGGAGGCAATGTATATTTCGTTCCGACAGCTGAATTATACGGAATGGCACTTGAATTTATTCCGGTAGGCGAAGAGCGTACTCCTATGTTCGATATGTACAATATGGTACGTCTATCGTCAAGCCGCGAACTGATGCTCAATTTCAGCGACCGACCCTTATCTTCCGATTGCACGGCGGCTATATTCGGAGGTTTGAACTACAACACTTCTGTCGATGACATGGAACTATATGCTCTTGAAGCCCGCGAAAGAGGGCACCGAGGTTCGACCTTATGGCAATCGCTGCCAGGCACCCGCATGGAAGCCGAAAACGTCGCGGAAGCACTGCATGCACATAATCCGGTGTTAATCACAGGCGACGAAGGCATTGAGGAATCATTCAAGGCTCTTGATGGATCCGGAACAAATGTGATACATATAGCTACACATGGATTCTACAATACTGACGAAACGTCAGATCCGGAGTCGGCGCTCGACCGCACAGGACTTATCATGTCCGGGGCAAACAATTACTGGCTCACACAGCAGGCTCCCCTCGGGATCGACGACGGAGTACTCACCGCACGTGAAATAGCCGACCTTGACCTGCGCGGCACCGATATGGTGGTTCTTTCAGCCTGTCAGACCGGTCTTGGCGACGTTTCGGGTGAAGGAGTCTTTGGGTTGCAACGCGCTTTCAAGATGGCCGGTGCGCAAACCATACTCATGAGTCTCTGGCCGGTCAATGATGAAGCCACTCAAATATTCATGACAGAGTTTTATCGAAATCTGATGACCGGACAAACCAAACGCCAGGCTATGTCGTCAGCTCGACAACTCCTTGCCAAGCACACATTCACCGTCGATGGCATAGAGCTTCCCGGCTCACACCCTCAGTTCAGCGCAGCCTTTGTCCTTCTCGATTGACAATCATTCCATAACTCGAATTCCAATACCGGACAGTGTTGGTCACTCAAGGATTCATAGATAAACCTGATGATTCTATTTCTTCTTTCAGCAACTATTAGAGGTATCATAGAGTCTAATAGGCATAACATTCAAACAACAGTAAAATGACTTTTATCTCTTTATAGACTTAATCTGGATGGAGATAGAGACCGAGTCGGCCACTTCTGATGGCAGTTTCGACATTAAGGTCAAGACATAAGACTATAAGAGCTCAAATACGACGTATCTGCCGAAGAAACTCTCCGGCAGATTAATCATATAGCTATTTGGCAGTAACCCGCATCATCAGCTCATTGAGGTAGACTCTATATTCGGACCATGAGACTATCAAAGCTCCGTTCATCGGAGCCACAAATCGTCCGTTGAGGCGTAAGGTCACGTAAGAGTTGCCCCGGGGCGATTCAAGAAGAATGATGTCGAGATTCGCTCCGAGTGGCACTACGTCGTAGTCGCGCCAGCGATCATAAAGTGTAAAAAAGTCGGAAGAATCACTGTAGCATCCAGGCAGACGCATGAGCGAGAGCAACGGCATGAGAGTCTCAGCATGGCCGAAATAGAAATTGGCATCGTAGCCCTCCTCTGCGGACTGAGTCATTCCGGCTCTTCGCCTCGCGTTTGCTTCCATACGGGCTCCTAATGATGCATCGGCATCGGAAAGTATACGGGCCAGCAACGGAGCCGATGCCTCACCCGCAAGGTCGGAAAGCGGAGTGATGGTATTGCGGAGATAATGCTCGAGATTGTCCACTTCCCAGCATGCACGGTAGTCAGCCTCAGACATGAACTCGTCGGTAGGAGCGGGAAGGCCGAAAGCTGTCAGGGACTGCAATACGTCATACATCTCGAGAGTAAGTTTTTTCAGATGTTTCTCAGAAAATCCCGATGACTTGCCGAGAATGCGGTGCGCAGGTTCAGGAGACACAATGGAGTCAGTCAAATGTTCAGACACCTTCCGCCAGTCGCCGTTGTCGCGGTAAGCGGCGTAAGCGGAGTCGGCAGTGAAGCAACGGAGCAGAGGACTGAACCCGCGCCCTTCTGACGCAGATATGGATATGCCCGAAGACTCAACAGTAAGAGAATGATTGAATTCATACATAGTCATTACCACACGTGGCACATACGTAGAAATGGCATTGGCACGAGCATTCCTAAGCAGTCCCGGAAGAAGATGGTAAAGGTCTGAAGCAAGACGACGCTCTTCTTCGGCACCGACCTGAGAAAGCAGACCCCACTGATTACCTGTGGCCGCCAGAACACCCTTCAGCAGAGCGTCAAAACGTCGGCCTTCCTTTGTCAGCGTACCCTCGGCAGCAGCCTTTGATATTGCACCCTGAAGTTTTTCAAGTTTCTTGGCAGAGGAAATGTAGCGTGCACCATGACGAGCCACATGTGCCACATAGACAGGTTTAAGAGAATCGGGCCATATCGGTTGAATTTCTGCACCGCTGAAGTCGTAGGGCATCATCGACCCGGCTAAACGGGATGGGAGCTCGGCATAAGGCTTCGCCGCCAACATAGGAAGCGGCAGGATAACGGCAAGAACAAAAAGAATACGACGTATCATATAACTATGGTTATTAAAATTGTATACTACTTTTGCAACAACCCCACAATTCATAATGTTCATAAAAAAAGCCTCCCGCATCGCAGGAAGCTTGTACCCTGAGCCGGGGTCGAACCGGCACGGAT
>JAIECF010000199.1 GCA_029068655.1 Muribaculaceae bacterium
TAATATCCAGGTAACGACTTATTATATAATTCCCAAAAATTGATTAAATTTGCAACTTGAATCCACAACGGCAGAATGCAATACTGCCAACAATTTATAAGATACCATGAAGTCAACCGAGAAAATATCAAAGCTGACACTTCTATTGAATATGACCATAGTTATGGTGATGCTTTTGTCTTGCCGTGAAAACAAGACCGAAACTGTCATGCCCTCTGAAATCGCAGACATAACGGACGCTCTACGTAACGGCAATATGACACAGGCTATGAGCATGACTGATGAACTCAAATCAAAAGCTATCGCTATGGGAGACTCCGGCCTGTGGAGCGAGGCTATGGTGCAGCAAGGTGTCAATTCCTATTATCAAGGCAATCCTGCAGGAGTGCTTTCCTCAGCAGACTCCGCAATATGCTGGCTCGAACGCCAGAAACATTTTCCATCGAAAGCCCGAATTCTCGCCAAGGCATATCAGACTAAAGGCGCATATTACGACCAGTATCACTTCAACTCAGACTCCACTGCACTCTATTTTCGTAAGGCGGTAGACCAAGTTGAGTTATCAGGCATTCACTCCGACCTGCCACAGGCATATGGCAACTATGCCAACGCTTTGCGTATGGGCGCCGCTCTTGACAGCGCCGCTCTATATTATCATCGGGCTATCTCCACAGCGGATTCACTTGATCTCGAAACAATTCATTACATACCGCTCTACAACGGCATAGCATCTGTATTCACAGATATGCGTGATTTCGAAAACAGTGCGATTTGGTGGAGCAAATCAATGCAAGTACTGGAATCGATGAATCAATTCGATAAATTCAACACCTTGACAGGGGTCGGCAACGATCATTATTATAAAAATGATTATGATGGAGCGGAACAGATATTCACCAGACTTAGAAAAATGCTTGATTCAGTACCCGGCGCCGAATGGGAAACAATGTTTACCGAAGTTAATCTCTCCGACACATATATAAGAATAGGACGCATACAGGAAGCGCAAGAGATACTCAACAAAGCGGCAAACTACTTCACCAAGGAGCAACCAAACCCTACTGTAATGTCTTACATACAGACGCTTCGCATGCGGGCTGCGACAGCTATGGGAGACTACGCCGGTGGTCTTGAAATGGCTCAACAATATCCCGAATCAGACACTCTTCGCCTTGAACAGCACCTTGCAAGGCTAAAGGCTATGGAAGACCTATACTCAAATATAGGCAACCACCGTCTCGCCTATATCACCAGATGCCGCTATGACCACCTCAACGATTCGCTACGGTCCTACCGACTTAGCCAACAGATCTCAGCCCTCAACGCCATATATCAACGCGATCACCGGATATTAAATCTTGAAGCCGGCAACACACGGCAGCAGGCACATATATATAAACTAACCGCAGGAATAGCCATCGCACTCGCAGTGATAGCGGGACTCATATTAATCTACGTCGTAAGACGCATCAACTCAAAAAAGAGGGAAGAAAGGATGATGAATAAAATCATAAGCCTTCGACAGGAAAACCTTCGCAACCGCGTGACACCACATTTCATATACAACGCACTCAATCATGAGCTAAACAATGAAAGAATCGGTCATCCGTCTCATCTCGATTCTCTTGTCGATCTCATCAGGCGACAGCAGATAGTAGCCTCAGAAATACTCATTCCCTTTTCAGAAGAACTGAAATTCACCGACGACTATATCAGGGTAATCAGCGACAACGGACGGGATCCTTTCGTCTATAATTACAGCATAGATCCGGATATTGATCCCAATTTCGCATTTCCTTCAATGACGCTCCAGATTCTTGTGGAAAACGCGTTCAAGCATGGATTCACCACGCTACCGGCAGAAACGGAACGGCGACTTATCATTACTGTGAAACGCCTGAAAGAAGGCATTATCGCCGTGAATGTCTTCAACAACTGCGGACCATCTCCGTCAGGAATGGAGAAAGGAGGCACAGGACTCCGCGTGCTTCTTGAGACGATCAAGCTTATAAACGAGCATAACCGACAGCAGACTAATTTCAGCATAGACACAAAAGCGGAGTTAAACGGCATACATGGATGCAATGCCACCATAACATTACCAGACAACCTCAAGCCATGACCGAAAACAGAAGAAAAAAAATCACTGCCGTCATTATCGACGATGACATTCCTAGCATAAGACTGCTTGCCGAAGAACTTTCACGGCGAGAAGACATACAGCTGTGTGCTACCGCAGAGTCTCTTAAGGAAGGTGAAAACATCATATACAAGTATCAGCCCGATCTGATCTTCCTCGACATGAAATTTCCTGAAGGCAACGGCCTTACATGGTATGAGGAGACAACGTTGCCGGAACACAGCAAAGTAGTCTTCCACACCTGCTATCAGAGATATATACATGACGCATTGTCGCTGCGTGTCTTCGACTTCCTACTAAAGCCCTTTGATCCTTCCGAACTCGACGTCATCATCAGAAGATTCAAAGATCTTGACAAACCTCAGCAAAAGCCTGACACAATAATAGGAGCGATACCGACGTTCTCCACGACACAAAGCAACCATCCACGACTGATATCAATTACCTCAGTCACAAATTCAAAAGTAATCGTCAATCCAGCCGATATAGTATATTTCCGCTATATGTCGGAGAGAAAAATATGGGAATGCGTTTTCTACAATCTTAAGAGGATAATACTAAAGCGTCAGACAACCGCCGAGACCATACTTGGTTATGGTCCAGACTTCGTACGAACCCACAAGCAATATATAGTCAACGTAAGATACGTAGGCATTATCAACGGCAACGACTGCATCCTGCTTCCACCGCTTGACAATATAACGGAAATAAAGATATCCAAAACCTACCGTAGGGATCTGATGGACCGCTTTTACGACATCTGACCCCAGCTAACAATTTAATTGCATCTGTGACATCCCGTTTTTTAAACCGGCGACGGCTTTACGCGGTTGTAATTATAAACCACGGTCGACCATGAATAAAGACGAGAATAAAGATATAGAGTCTGTCTCCGGGACTTCTGAAAAAGGGAAGACAAAAGACATCATCGGTAAGATTCTGAAGATCACCCTGCCGATAGGCATTTCGGCAGCTATGCTCATATGGATGGCGCATAAGCTTGATTTCCACAAGATATGGACCATCACATCGCATGACTGCGACTACTGGTGGCTACTGCTCGTCATGCTTCTCACCATGCTTTCCTATTCCATCCGAGGGATACGGTGGGGATATCAATTAAGAGCAGCCGGAATACCAAGAATGTCGGTCACTTCTGAAAGCGTATCCATTTTCTCAGCATACGCCATCAACCTGCTTGTGCCTTATCTTGGAGAAGCCTGGAGATGCGTCTATGTTGTGAGAAGAGAGAACGCCAAATTATCCACAGTAGTGGGTACGGATCTGGCAGACAGAAGCTCAGACTTCATTATGATTGTACTGCTTCTCGGACTTGCCCTTATAGTAGCCAATCCCGCTCTGACACATTTTTTCGATCAGTATCAATTCGGGCGGGATATCGAGGATATACTTTCTAAATGGGAGTTGTGGACCGGGCTTGCCGTAGCCGCGCTGATCTTTATTCTCCTTGATATCAAATATAAAAACTCTAAGTTTTTCAAGGGGATAAACCTAAGCTTCACCAGGATGTGGCAGGGGTTCAAGGTAATCTTTACCATGAAGGGACGCTGGACATATCTTTTCCTGACCATCGCCATATGGGTCTGCTATTTTCTGAAGATCTACCTTGTCTTCTTCGCTTTTCCGTTCACGCGAGAACTTATCACCCATCCCGGATATGCTTACGGACTGCTTCCCGGGCTTGTAGCTTTCGTATTCGGATCCTTCAGTATGGCTATCCCAAGCAACGGAGGTCTCGGGCCTTGGAATATCGCTGTAATGTATGCACTCATGCTCTACGGAATCGGACATACCGATGCCGCTGCATTTTCCATAGTAGCTTGGAGCACCCAGACATTCATGACGATACTCTTAGGCATTTTCTCGATGATATACATCGCTGCAACAAAAAGAAAGAAACAATTGACAACCTGAATAAATCATCAAAACGGCACATAAGCCAGCCTGAATTAATATTACCATGCCTCTATTCAGTATTAATCATATTTTATGTTGTGTTAAAAATAATTAATGACGTAAAAATATAGTAATATTCGACATTATCATGCGTCTTTATAAGAAAAACCACTTCATATCTAACGGCCCAAGACGACATGACAACATTTTTCAAGGGAATACTTGCGATTTTCGCCATCGCTATAGCTTCCGCAACTCACGCGCAGACACTCAATGTGAAGGGAAGTGTATGCGATTCAATAGGAGAACCGGAAAGTTTCGCTACCCTAAGGATATATCAGCTGCCTGATACTGTAAAGCCTAAAGTGTCAGGGACTACTGATGAAAACGGCATTTTCAATATAAAGCTTCCCAAATCAGGAGGCTACCGCGTAAATATTCTTTCTTTCGGCAAACGGGACCTCAACCGCGACATAGCAGTCACGGAGGAATTTCCAACCGTAGACCTCGGCACCCTTGTCATGACTGAAAGTTCCAGCATGCTGCAGGAAGTAACGGTAACAGCCCAGCGTCCGCTCGTTGTGAAAGAGATTGACAGAATCGGCTATGACGTACAAGCCGACGATGAGTCAAAGACTTCCCAGCTGGATGAGATATTAAAAAAAGTGCCACTTGTCAGTGTCGACCCGGACGGAACCATCAAGATAAAGGGCTCCACTGACTTCAAGGTATATAAGAACGGCAGACCCAACAATTCATTCTCACGCAATGCCAAGGACATATTCAAGGCCCTGCCCGCCTCTATGATAAAACGAATCGAAGTAATCACAGATCCGGGAGCGAGAGAAGATGCGGAAGGGACAACCGCCATACTCAACATCGTGACATTGGAAAACACCATCATCAAGGGCGTGATGGGGAATGTAAGGGTTTCATACAGAAACAACGATGACTATCCGAGCGCAAGCGCTTGGCTGCAGACCCAGATTGACAAAGTTAACCTCTCATTCTACGGAGGATACAACCAGTTCTCGAAAAGAAGCAGCAGACATAAGTCGGAATCATTCATGAAATACGATGATTCCGGCAATGAAATGTATTCCGAAAGCTCAGGCGACAGCTACGGCCAATTAGGATACTTCGGACTGGAAGGAAGTCTTGAACTGGACACACTCAATCTAATAACGGCGGAATTCAACGGATATGCTTACTCTCTCAAAAGCAATTCAACAGGGTTAAACTCAATGAAAAGCGGCGCGGGAGATCTCCTGTATTCATATTCTAATAAATTCCTCTCGGATCCGAACAGATATTTCGATATAGACGGTAGTCTCAATTATCAGAGGTCAACCCGAAAGAAAGGGGAAACAATTACTCTTTCCTACCGGGTTTCCTCCACAAACCAAAGGCAGCACAGCATCAACGAATACGAAGATGAGCTGAATATGCCGGTGCCATATACAGGCACATCCAACGACTTTACCCTTGACTTCATTGAGCACACAGGACAGTTCGACTGGACCCGCCCCATCAACGATGTAAATAAGTTTGATGTAGGAATGAAATACATCAACCGCAACAATCACTCTATTAACGACCAAGACTATTTCAACTTCCAGAAGCTTCACTCCAACTTCACCCACAACACTCAAGTCTTCGCGCTATATTTCGACTACCGCTTGAAATTAAAGAAATTCGGAGCGCGTGCGGGTCTCCGATACGAATATTCCAGACTGGCTGCCAAATATCGGGACGGAAGCAACGACCCGTTCAGCAGCGACCTGAACGACGTAGTACCAAACGCAGCCATATCCTACGACATCAATGACGCCAACACGATCAAGCTCTCATATGCCACAAGAATCAATCGTCCGGGTATAAGCCAGCTTAATCCTGCAGTAGTCGAGACACCCACTTCGATATCATCGGGAAATCCCGATCTTGGCTCATCGCGCCATCAGTCGATCAATCTCAACTACAACCTCATCGGCAGAAAGTTCAGCCTTGACTTCAGCACCTCATACAGCTTCATGAACAATGCAGTGATTGCTTTTCAGGAGCTATTGCCAGGAGACATTATAAAGTCGGGATACTCCAATTCAGGGCACAACAAGTGGTTTAACATAGCAATATGGATGAGTTATACACCATGGAGCAAGACATCATTCATGCTTAATTCCAATCTCAACTATGCCCACCGCTCTAACTCCTCACTTGACATCTCAAGCCACGGCTGGGGAGGATACGTATTCTTCAGGGTACGCCAGCAACTTCCATGGGATCTCGCTCTCACGGGAAATATAAGTCTGTACCAGTCAACTCCTGACCTATATAATATAAATAAAACCCCTCTTTCAGACCAGATCAACTACGGAATTGAACTCCAGAAATCCTTCCTGAAAGAAAAGCGCCTTAATGTCTCTCTTGGCATTCAGAATCCATTCGGCCATGCAGTACGCCTATATGAAAGCGAACCCCGGAACTCGGGTTACTCCGGATATTCGAGAAGTTACAGTTACAACAACGCCAATAACTTCAACATCTCGGTAAGCTACCGTTTCGGATCTCTGAACGCTTCAGTGAAGAAGACCAACAAGTCGATAAGCAACGATGATGTGGAGAACAGAAAGAATTAGTTAGACGTTTTACGTTGGACATTGAAATAAAATCAGCCGGAACATCTAAATCCCGGCTGATTTTATTATAAAAGATTTATAGCATTATGGATGGAGGAGACGGACATGGTAGACGCCGCCGGAAGCCTGACCTTTATCTGTCTGGAACTTGACGTTGACTGTCTTCTTACCTTTGACGAGTTCTGCAGGAACCGCATACTCTTCATCGACGAATTCGTTCTTATTCCAACGGCCTACATTGTCGATCTTGGTGAGAGGAACATCATCGATAAGTATAGACATCTCTCCTATTCCGTTTTCATTACCCCAGTAACGCACACGAAGCGTAAGGTCAGTACGTTCGCCGGTGTTCATGTCGTAGGCGAAAAATCCTCCGTTGGAGGCATCGCGCCAGGGCTCTCCATTATAGTTGCCGCTACCCGAATTGCGCGATTTCATCTGATGGTCTGCCTCGGGCTGCTGCTCTCCGGTATTGACAGCATCTACGGTACGCTCGTCAAGCGCAAGACGCATTTCCTCGTCCTTTCTTGCCTTCTGCTGATATGCGATGTACTCTTTTGGAGTCATAGAGAGGAAATAGAGAGTATAACGTGAATCGTGAACACCATTGAAGGGTTCGAGAATCACTTCCTTACCGCCATTTTCGAAAATCCCTGTAGCATCATAGGTCATGGATCCGGCAACTATTGGTTTCAATGCGTTAAGTTTCTTTACGAGCTCCTTGCGTTCGCCTATAAGGAGAGGAGTCTCGAATACGGATACGAGCGGACCGCCTGCGATGTGCCCCCAACGATGATCGCCGGCCACAAGTCCGGGCATAGGCACGTCGGTCTTAAGACGGGCCGCGAGTACTATCGGACCATACAATACACTAACATAATTCGGCAGATAATTCAGTTCCTCTACACGCATACTCATCGGCAAGGACATCTCAACCACATCACCATTCATCCACTCCCTGTCAATGGAGATATAGCTGGATGGAGTAGACTTAACCTTGAAGGGCTTTCCATTGATCTTCACTACCGGATTCTCACACCAACCGGGATGGCGTAGATTGAGTGTAAAGGCCTTAGGTGATTCTGAATTTATTGTAAGTTTTGTAGACTGCTCAAGAGGGTAATTGTTGGTCTGAGTTACCTTGACACCTTCCTGTTTCCAGTCCAGTTCAGACGGTATAAAGAGATTCACCCAGAGTGAGTCGCCGGCATGGGTATATATGAATTGACCATATTTACCATGGTTTTCCATACCGGTACCCACACAACACCACATCGCGCTGTTTGGCTGTGAATATACGCGGTAGTGTCCGGGACGTGCCGGAGTAAAATACACGTATCCGCCGTGCTCCGGATGCTGAGTGGAAAGTATATGGTTGTAGAGAGCACGCTCGTAGAAATCTGCATAACGTGCGTCAGGATTCATTCGGAACAGACCCTCGGTAAGCTTCAGCATATTGTTGGTATTGCACGATTCCGGTCCTTCGCGGTCATCCACATAGCTCTTTGCGTCAGCTGCCGAGGCAAAGTGCTCGCGGCGGCTGTTGCCTCCAAACGACAGTGAACGGTTATTGACTACGGTATCCCAGAAGAAATCAGCTGTCTTGTGATACTCTTCGTCACCGGAAACCTCAGAAACGCGCTGATAACCAACGACCTTCGGCACCTGGGTGTTGGCATGCATATTGTCAAGCCTGTCAAGTCCATTATGGAGGTTATCGTAAAGCGCATGGTGGGTAAACCGCTTTGCAGCGTTAAGGTATTTCTCATCTCCGGTTACGGCGTATGCGTCGGCAAATACCTCATTCATTCCTCCGAACTCATTGCCGAGCATTCCTTCCATCTGCTCATCGGAAAGGTTGGATATCAGATCTGCACCCCAATCGCATAGATTAAGGAACATATTGAGGGCTGGTTTGGATCCGGTATAGACCCAGGCGTCGCGAAGGCCGGCATACATCTTATGTACATTGTACCACGGCACCCAGTAATCCCAAACCTTGCCGCCGTTACCCTTACGGATCTCCTCCCAAAGCACATCCCCGTTGGGGACACCTCCTATATAACCGTCATTACGTGCTGCAGCGCAAAGCGCCAGCTGAGAGAGCACATAATCGAGACGATCCTTAAGACGCTGATCTCCAGTGGCTGCATAATGAATAGCAAGAGCGGAGATATAATGTCCTCCTACGTGGCCGTCAAGACCGGCCCAGTTGGAAAAATCCTCACCTTTTGGTTCCAGTCCCGCCTCTTTCAGATAAGGAGCAAGCAGACGATCGGTATCATAGCTGAGAAGGGTCTCAACATTGAGGTCCATTGCATGCTTAAAAGGACTGTCAAGCAGCTTGACGTCGTGCAACGGGAACTCGTTGCCATAAAGAGCAGACTGAGCGGAGGCGTAAAATGGAGCGGTCACCGCAACGAGGCCCAGTATAAGTTTCTTAATATTTATCATCGTGATTATTTATTGAATTTCCAGGAATCAAACTGAAGAAGGTCGCTGCCCTCACCGTCGAATACAAAATAAAGGTCGTGTATGCCATCTCTCTTTATTGTCTTTGCTTTCTTCTCTGTCCATTCCTGACCCGAAGATGCATCGAGAGTTGCTATAAGTTCTCCGTTGGGAGCATCAAGATGAACCTCGATCTTTGATCCGGCCTTTCCATTGCGTATCCGGGCTGTAAAGTCTTTCGGACCTTCTCCAAAATTCACTTCACGGAGCTTAATATAGTCACCTGGGTCTACGTCCGTCACAAATACAGAATAGATATCGTCATAGCCGATTCCGATTCCTTCTTCCCAAGCTATTGTCTCGCCCTGCTGACGTACATACGGATCAAGAGGATCTGCGCTCTTCAATACTCCTCTTTTATCGTGATGCATGTAAGGGAGCGAACCGTCCTCATTGAATTCAAAAGGAATCACGCTGGTAGTACGCCGCTTGCTGTGAGCGTTAGGCAGTCCCTCATCCATGTAGAAGAAATACCATTGACCCTTATATTCACACATTCCGGTATGATTGCCCATGCCTCCGTGCTCGAATGCCCTCATCAACTGTCCTCCGTATTTCCAAGGACCGAGCGGAGAGTCAGCCCATGCCCAGTCAGTGTCTTCAGGGACATGTGATGCATAAGCGAGATAATACTTGTCTCCACGTTTAGCAAGCCAAGGAGCCTCCTCATAGTCCGGACCGAAAGCTTCCTTATCTTTTATCTCAAACACCTTTATGTCGCCGTCATAACTTATCATGTCCTCGTTGAGTTTTACAGCATACAAGGCGTTATTACCCCAGTACATATAAGCCTGGCCATCATCGTCGATCAGTACAGTGGGGTCTATATCCTCCCATCCGTGGCCGCTGTAATTCGTATCTTCCGACTTGATCAGGAAATTCTTTCCGCCGAGAGGATTGATAAAAGGTCCATAGGGTGAATCGGAAACAAGCACAGGTATTCCAAATGTCGACGTATAATAATACCATTTGCCGTTTCTGTAAGCCATCTGTGCCGCGTATGCACAGTCTTTTGTACCGAATCCCTCATTATTGAAGACCGGCGCATGATGCGTCCAGTTGACCATATCCGTAGTGGTGAAGCACAGGTATTCACGCATCACGAAATTGTCCGGATCAGCCGAGATATCGTCACATCCGGTGTATAAATAGAGCGTATCTCCGACCACGACAGGAGCCGGATCTGGAGTGAAATGGGTCTGGCATATAGGATTCTTGGCAGACGCAATGAATACAGAAGACAATGCGGCTGCCATATAGATGGATTTAAAAAGAAATTTATTACGCATATAATCAGTCATAGAGCGTAGCTCCGAGGCCATAGTCTGTAATTATCGTTTATAGCTCGGAATGATTTTTATATTATTTTATTTTGCACGTGTCACTTTATAGGTCTGCCCCGGAGAAGTCTCGAGGTCGTACTCATAAACTTTGAGAAGCAACGGATATTCTTTCGTGGTCTCTCCGCTTATCTCGGCATCCTCCATTACCACGGGCGCGAGCAGCGGATTGGGACATTCGCCTTCCGCATTTACGAGCCCCTCACCTTCGAGCGGCACATAGGAACGAAGTCTGAGTTTTCCGCCGATGTTGGAATGAATGTCGGCCTCTGCAAGCTGACCTTTGTTCCAGTTCATGTCTATAGTATAGTTGCCACGTGCCTTAAGACCTTTGACCTCCCCTTCAGACCATGTCTCCGGAATAGCCGGGAGCAGGTGCACTGCTCCGTCATGACTTTGAAGAAGCATCTCTGCCACTCCGGCGGTAAATCCGAAATTACCGTCGATCTGGAACGGCGGATGGGCGTCAAATAGATTCGGATACAGTCTGCCGGCTCCCCCACCTGAATAGTCTATCTGTGCAGACCCGGGAAGAAGGGTCACAAAGTTATTGATAATCTTATCGGCATGATTACCGTCAAGTAGTCTTGCCCACAGATTGAGTTTCCAGCCGATACTCCATCCGGTTGCCATATCACCGCGCTGTATGAGAGAGTTTCTCGCTCCTGCAAAAGCGCTTGGGGTAGAATTAGGTGTGATCTGATTTGACGGATAAAGGCCATAAAGATGAGACACGTGACGGTGCTGGTCCTTAGGATCATCGGCGTCAACTATCCATTCCTGAAGCTGACCATAACGGCCTACCTTCATAGGCTGAAGCTTCGATATGGCATTCTGAAGGCGAGCGATATATTCGGCATCCTCACCCAGAATCTCAGCACATTTCAGTGTATTCTTAAGGGCATCGAAAGCGATCTGGTTGTCCATGGTGCATCCGGCTGTGATCCAACTGCTACCGTAGCCGTGTTCGGGCGACATAGAAGGAGCAGTGACCAGATAACCGGTACGTGGATCCTCCACCATGGCAGACATATAGAAATCAGCGGTTCCCTTTATCACAGGATAATACTTTTTAAGGAAATCCTTATCTCCTGTGTATAGGTAATGATCCCAGAGATGGGTGGCGAGCCAGGCACCACCATTGGGCCACATGCCGTATCTTGCCTGGTCAACCGGACCGCAAACACGCCATGCATCAGTATTGTGATGCGCCACCCATCCGTCGGCACCATAAAGGGTCTTTGCTGTCTCCGCTCCGGTGTGGCTAAGGTCTTCGATAAGATCGAAAAGCGGCTCATGGCACTCCGCAAGATTTGTAACCTCGGCAGGCCAGTAGTTCATCTCTGCATTTATATTGATGGTGTACTTGCTGTCCCAGGGGGCATGGTTTGATTCATTCCAGACACCCTGAAGATTTGCAGGCTGGCCACCCGGTTGAGAGGATGAGATGAGAAGATAACGTCCATACTGGAAGAGAAGAGCCAGGAGCGAAGGATCGTAATTGTTCTTGAAATCGGCAACTCTTATATGAGTCTCCTTATCTGCGCCTCCGAGCGATGGAAGCGTAAGGGAAACTCTGTCGAATTGCTCTTTGTAGGCTCCGATGTGTCTTGCACGCGCAGATGCGAAGTCGCTTTTCATCGCATTTTTAAGGAGGGAGTCCACTATTTTTTCCGGGTTGCCGGAGATATCTTTATAATTGACATAATTGGTTGCGGAAGCTATGTAGATCACCGCATAGTCAGCATCCTCGACATTTAGCATTCCTTCCTTAGCGAAGACCTTACCGTTGCTCTTGATACGGATACCGCATTTAGCAGTAAGGCCGGCAGGAATGCCCTCGTGCTCACGACCGGGAACAGTGACATCCATACCCTTACCGTTCATCTTGACAGTACCTCCCTCAGGCGTATCATATTCCAGAGATATATTTAGAGCCTTGCTCTTATCGGCCGAAAGACTCATCATTATCACGCCATCAGGAAGAGAAGCAATCGTCTCACGCTTGAAAGACACATCTCCTACTTTGTAGCTGACTTCTGACACAGCGTTGGCAATGTCGAGCTGACGGCGATAGTCGGTCGTCACTCCGTTATGGTTGAAGTTAATATAAAGGGAACCAAGGGTAAGGTATGACATACCATGGTGAGGAGTCATATAATACTGATCAATCAGTTTCTCAGCTTCTTTTTCCTTGCCGTCGAAAATGAGCTGTCTTATCTCCTGCAGGTGCTTAATGCCCTCGGGATTATTATTGTTGTGAGGACTTCCGGCCCAGAATGTCTCGTCGTTGAGCTGGATTCTCTCACGGTTCACACCACCGAAGATCATGGCACCCATTCGGGAATTGCCGATAGGGAGAGCCTCAACCCATGCTTCAGCCGGAGAGGAATACCACAGGGTCAGGTCTTCTGCGGCATTAGCTACCCAAATGGGGATGAAAATCAATAATGTCAGAATTGATGATTTTAGTTTCATGTTTTGGATAATGAAGTTTCTTTTTTATAATCATGGGCGGTTGGGAAACCGCCCTCCCATAATCAAGTGATATTATTTTGTAGATACGACCATTACGAGTCCTCCTCGAGGAAGGAGATCGAATGAAGCCGGCAATGAAGACAAATCGGAAATCTTCCATTTCGTATCGCTGCCGGGAGCTTCATCCTCGAAGCACCTTACACTTAATCCGGATTTGTCCAGTCCAAGACGGGTATAGTCGATATCGGATAGGTTGACGGGAACATCTGTGCCGTTGATGGCAGAGATCCACCATTTATCACCTTTTTGTCTTGCCATTACAACGTATTCACCGGGATAGCCGCCAAGAAGGATAGTGTTATCCCAAGCAGTAGGGAGATTCGTCAGATAATCCTTGACTTCCTGTGGCTGTGCGAGGAAGCTTTCAGGGCGGTCTGCAAGGTGCTGTATGCCGGATTCATAGAGTGCGGTCAGTGCAAGCTCATGAGCATGAGTTGTGATATGAGGATGCTGGGAGTCCGTAAATGCACAAGGTGTATAGTCCATCGAACCTATTACATTGCGGGTGAAAGGTAAAGTGGCGTTGTGAGAGGCGGCCCTATCTGTAAACGTCGGGACGTTGTTATACCATTCCGCACCATATACCGATTCGGTAGTTATGAAATTGGGATAAGTACGCTGCCATCCTCTTGGGAGTGGTGATCCATGGAAGTTGACGAGGAGATGATGGCGGGCACCCGCCTCAAGAAGTTCTTCCATAAACTTCCAGTTTCGGTTAGTATCGCCTGAGAAGAAGTCGATCTTGACGCCCTTGACTCCTATCTCCTCACACCATGCGAATTCCTTCTCAAGGTCCTCAGGGGTATTCAGCCTGTATTTCGGTGTAGGAGCTCCGTCTACCCAACCGATCGAAGAATTATACCATATCATCGGCTTGACGTCTCTTAATATGGCATATTCTACTGCATCCTCGACTGTCTTTCCGTCTTTCATTCTGTCCCATTCGGCATCTATAAGCACATAGGGAAGTTTCAGCTCATATGCAAGGTCAATATACTTCTTTATAATATTGAAGTCATCAGAGCCATGGTTATAAGCCCAATATACCCATGAGGCCACCCCCGGTTCGATCCATGAGATATCGTCAAGTTTATTAGGAACGGCGATGTCTGTGACAAGAGTCGACTCCACTACATCAGAAAGCGTACCAACGATGAAGGTCTGCCATCCACCATTTTCCGTGCCGTCAGGTTTCAGATCAAAACCATTGTCGCCAAGCGCATACATACTTGTACCTGCATCAGCTGAAGTGAGCCCGGATTCCGTTAGAAGACCGAAAACTCCATCTTTGTATTCTACAAGCGCGGGATAACCAATACGTTGCCCCTCTTTCATTACCTGATCTTTCGGAAAAAAGCCTTCGTAGCAGTCGGTCCAATTCTGAAGCCAAGTGTGTTCCGGATCAATAAACCGGATTTTAGAAGTTCCACTCTTTTTCCAGGCAAAACCATCTTTGTAGATTCTGACGAAAAGAGTGTCTGCGCCGGATAGAAGATATTTACGCTCCTCATAGAAGTTCCAGCAATGGCTCTTCTTTCCGGTGAGCATCTCATAGTCTACCTCTTCATTTGAAGGAGCACCTATAGATTTCATTTCACCACATTGAAGCGTCAACACTTTAAGAGGTTTGCTCTTTATATCCTTCAAGTATAAGAATGTCAAGCCTTCTGCACTATCATAAAACTGTATCATGCCTGCCTCCGCTGAAAACAGTGAGAATAGTGTTAGGAGTATTGTGAATATTTGTTTTTTGGAGTTCATTAAATTAGTTTTTTGATTGGGATATATCATAAATCGCCTCTCCGAGGCCACTATGCCTTGTCTTTTTTTGTCAGAGGCTGAAGACCGAGGTTTCGTGCACGAGGTCATCTCTCCAAGCAGGTTTCGGTGCTTCAGAAAAACTATTTGAATGACACTGAAGTGCGTTTGCCTGTGTATTTGACTTCCTTGGATTGACCGTCAGGGAGAACGACATTGAAGGTGCGGTTTTTGAGCATACCTTCGAAGCTACCCTTTGTGGCATCAATGGTGAGCATATTTTTTTTGTCGTTCCAAGACATCGGAATCTTAGTGAACTTACCCTCCTGATATCCGAAGCCATCCCCTTCGTCTTCATAGAGTACAAATTCTGCGTCAGCACCTGGATAGACATTGATGGACAGGAAGTCCCAGGGTTTTTCAGAAGTGTACTGCATATCTTCTGCAAGAGGAATAATGCTTCCAGCCTTCACATAGAGAGGGGAATATGCAAGAGGAGCATCAGCTTTCACTGTCTGGCCGCCGTCGTATTTCTTGTTGGTCCAGAAATCATACCAATCTGACCCGTCCGGGAGATAGACGTCATACACCTTCTTAGCTGTCCAGTCGACAACCTGCCAACCATCAGCATTAAGATTAGCGTCAGGCTTGTCCCAACCGGTCATTTCATTGGTCTTTACTATCTTCTCTTCAGTGTAGAGAGGATCAAGCACCGGACAAACAAGCAGGTTGCGGCCGAACATGAACTCACGTCCGTTGTCCCATGTATTTTTATCATTCTTGAAGTCCATGAAGAGGGCGCGCATGAAACTGTCGTCGTTTGCGCTGACACGGCGTGCTGTGCTGTAGATATATGGCATCAGGCGGTAACGGAGTTTGATAGCATCAACAATGGCATCATACACAGGCTCACCTTCCTTACCGAAATAATAAATTTCGCGGTAAGTGTCGGCACCATGACTGCGCATCATTGGAGTGAATGCGCCAAACTGCATCCAGCGCGTATAAAGTTCCTGGAATTGAGGATTTTTCGATCCTGAAGTCGGATCCCAGTTCCTGTTGTAGCTGCCTGAGAAGAAACCACCTATATCGGTATTTACGTTGGGATTGCCTGTAAGGGTATGGTTAAGCACAAGAGGCACCTGCTTTCGGAAGGAATCCCAGGAACTGCCGACATCGCCGCTCCATGATTGAGATCCGAATCGCTGCTGACCTGTAAAGTAAGAACGTGTCAGGATAAACGGGCGCTTCTGTTTGTCGTCAGCGCGCTGATGGGTATCAACACCACTTACGCACATAAAGGGGAAGAGATTCCGCACAGAGCGGTACGAGCCAAGGGCACTTGGCTGGTCGAGGTCTGAGTCCTTATACTGCATGTGATCGGGATCCGTTGAGTCCATCCACCATGCGTCTATACCCATGGAGTGGAGACGCTTAAGGTGGTTCCAATAGATGTCGCGTGCTTCGGGGCTGTAAGCGTCATAGACACGGACTCCTGAAAGATAGTCTCTCCGAGGAGGCCATTCGGTCAGACCGGATTCGGGCCATGTCTCGAAGTCGAAGAGAAGGCCTTTTTCCTTCAGTTCCTTATATTGCTTTGTCTGCGGACCGAAGCTCTGCCAGATACTGATGCTGATATGGGCGTTGTTGTCATGAACCTTATCGATCATCTCCTGGGCGCGGTTGAAGTCCGGATTAATGAACTCCATAGCGTTCCAAGTATAATTTGAGCCCCAATACTGCCAGTCCTGGATTATGCCGTCGAATGGAATACCGAGTTTACGGTATTTTTCTACGACTTCGAGAAGTTCGTCCTGGGTCTTGTAGCGTTCGCGGCTCTGATGGAAACCGTATGTCCAGAGCGGGACCATGGGCACCGAACCGGTAAGCCAGCGGATGTCAGCGATCACACCATCGGCATCACCACCATACATGAAGTAATAGTCAACAAGATCGCCAACCTGCGATTCAAGCTCAAGGGTTTCGTTGTCATTGAGTGTTGTAGGAGAATAATTATCCCAATAGATTCCGTAGCCCTTTATGCTCTGAAAGAAATGAGCGAAATCCTCGAGGTTTGACTGCTGCATTAGACGGTGCTCGCCACGCTGCGACATCTTGCCGTTCTGAAGCATACCGACACCATATATGGGCTCGTCAGCCTCAAGAGCAAAGCTCTGCATCACCTTATATGCACCTTTATCTATACCTTCTGTGATAGGTGTGAAACCATATTTGCCTTCTGCCACGATCAGTTGACCGTCGGGCTTATAGAAGCTGACCTTGCCGGTCTTATTGTTGGTAGTAACTTTCAGTGCTGATGTCATGTAGCAGGTCACATCATCGTCGATAGTTCCTGTGACCTTCACATCTTGAGGTTTGGCCGTCACTACGAGTGATTCCCTCTCAGAGGAAGGTTTGCCGTCAGGGTACTTTACTATTCTCACGATTTCAGGGGTATAAAACTTCACAGAGACTTTTTCAGACGCAAAAGTCGAGAAAGCCATGAGAACAGTCATACATCCGATTGAAAATTTCAATTTCATAATGGTGTTGATTAAAAATCTAATGGTACTGATTTAAGAGATTGCAAATATAATGGAAAATTATCGGAAAGACAAGCACCATTTATAAT
>JAIECF010000002.1 GCA_029068655.1 Muribaculaceae bacterium
CGGGTCAGGACAGGCGGCCGAGATGCTCCACGAGGTAGAGGAGGCCATGCAGCCGAAGCAGTCGATAGTGGTTTATTAAGTCTTGGCAAGTCTTCAGTCTTGGCAAGTCTTCAGTCTTCAGTCTTCAGTCTTAAGATAGCGGACAAGCCGCTTGGGATGGTGAGTCTTGGAAGTCTTCAGTCTTCAGTCTTAAGTCTTCAGAGTAGAGAGCATTCTCCGAATGCGTCGAAGCGCGGCAAAACCCGACTTATTGAGTCTTCAGTCTTGGTAAGTCTTCAGTCTTCAGTCTTCAGTCTTAAGATAGCGGACAGGCCGCTTGGGAAGTCTAAGTCTTCAGTCTTCAGAGTAGTGAGCATTCTCCGAATGCGTCGAAGCGTGTCCTGACTCAGCTCGGAGAGCTGGAATGGTGATTCTAAGTCTTCAGTCTTGGTAAGTCTTCAGTCTTAAGTCTTGGCAAGTCTTGAGTCTTAAGTCTTCAGAGTAGCGAGCATTCTCCGAATGCGTCGAAGCGCGGCCTGACTCAGCTCGGAGAGCTGAAATGGTGACGAAACCCCGGGCTTCAGCCCGGGGGAGAAAAGACAAAGAGACAGTAGCCTCGGAGAGGCGATTCGTGGCAGACTAACTGTAAATTAGAAAAATAACAAACAAAATAAAAAACAAATATTCAAACATTCATTAACATGAAAAAAAATCGTATTTTTGGCGCGCTGTCGGCAGCTGCTCTTCTTTTCGCCGGCGCATGCTCCAACGACGTGATCGACCCTAATAAACAGGGAGAAAGCAACGTCGTGAAACCGGAAGACGGTGTATTTATTGCCGTCAATTTCGATCTCCCGACTGCAAAAGGAACGCGCAGCTACACTGATGGCGACAACCAAAGTAGTGGCGGCACAGAGGTTGGCACGGAAGATGAGAATATGGTGCAGAGCACTTTGCTCGTTCTTGCCACTTATCCCGACAACGAATTCATAGCAGCTGCTGTCGCCGATAAGGATAACATCACTCCGCTTGGGACAACCGGTAGAAGTTATCGGTCCGTGTCTCAACTCACAAAGACTGATCTTAATGATTACTATCAGCAACTTAAAGAGCTCAATGTTCAAATTGATCAGGCAACAGGAAATCATAAGGTAAATGTTTTCGTATTCTGTAATCCTATTAATTCTCTGATGGACGTTTTCGGTCTACGCGAAACCGATGATGAAAACCAACAGAGCGGAGGAATCTCGATCGGCGATAAGGATTGGGTAAATAAATTAGGACACTGGGAGGAGCCAAACTTATATGGATCGGAATCAATCTGGACTCCTGGACGGTTCCTGATGGCCAACTGCTCGATCTGTACCCGTCTCATGCCTTCAGATATCAATGGATGGGATGATTTCTCCACGGATGCCAGTGCATTCAATCTTTCGGGTATGAACAACTATGGGCGCCCCAACGAAATCGACAATTACCTGGAGGGCAATGGAGCTATCGAAGTAGAGCGTGCTGCTGCCCGCTACGACTTCCGCGACGGTGCCCTTGACACCGCAGGAGCTGATCCTCAGACATACAATGTCCTTCTCGACACCGATGAAAACCCACTCATCAATGTGTATCTCGGCAAGATGTCCATGGTCAATATGAACAAGGACTTCTTCTTCCTCAGAAGAGTATCCAACAATGGTAGGGCCGCAAATGTCCCTATGCCTAGCGGAGAGCCAAACGACTACAGGATCCTCGGTCCGGAACTTCCTTGGTATACCGATGCCCTCGGTAATTACATCCAAGGTGAAGACGGTAACTATGTTGTGGATGTGTGGTCAGGTTGGAAATGGTCAGGCACAGGTGTATTCGACAAAGGCGGATATTCGAATTACTTCAACTATCCCTTCTTCAACGATGACAATTCATTCGACAATAAAAACGAGGGTGGAATAAAACTTGATGAGATCACCGGCGACTGGTATACATCTTTGATTTCCGACGTTCTCAATGGAAAAAATAAAGATCAGAGCGGTAAATACACAGTTTGGCGCTATCTTACTGAGGGCACGATACCTGGCCCCGGCGCTGCAAGCCAGAAGAACGGTGTATCCAACGGTATCGCTTTCAAGGGTCTTATCCAGCCTGCACGTGTGGCGGATGCTTCGGATGATGACTTTACCAAGAAACTTCTCGAGATTACCAAGCCTACCAACGCGAACAAAACCTCAGAAGAAGCTATGTCCGATCCCATCCTCTTCCTTTACGCCAACCACATGTACGCCACATGGGACCACATTCGCCGCACCGCCATCAGCCTGGCTATCAACCTCACATATCATTCTGACGAAGGTGGCAAGGGTTCATGGACATTCACCACTACCCGCAGCTCAAATTTCTACAACGCAGTATTCGGAAACGGTGGCTTCGGAACTGTTACCTTCAAGGTGCTTGACGAGCTCGATGAAAATGGAGTTCCAAAGGTTACTTTCCTCACTACCCAGACTGAAGGAGAGGATATCGTGACTATAACCGACCCAACAGCTCAGGATGTGAATTCTCCCAACTACCTCTATCAGCTCTGGAGGAAGAGTGAGCCGGTTCAGGACGAACTGTTCTATGATTTCCGAGAAGCCTGTCGTATAAATAAAATCGCGCTTTACACAACAAGCTTCGATGAACAGATCGGTAAGTGGGGTTACTATTGCAACTACTACTATTGGAACCGCCACAACGACAATGGTCAGAATGGCGTCATGGGCCCGATGGAGTTTGCCGTTGTCCGCAACAACGTCTACAAACTCGCCGTCACCAAACTTTCGCGTATAGGCCATCCTCAGGATCCCAAAAATGACCCTGACGTTCCGACCCCCGACACAGATGACGAGTCTGGAGATGTCTATATAGCAGTTACATGTACCGTGCTGCCTTGGGTAGTACGTGAGAACAATATCGAATTCTAAACTACCCATATACAGGTCAGGGAGGCGTGACACCCTCCCTGATCACCAAAAAATAATAAACAAGATATGGAAATCAGATCTTTTTCAGATTCTATCAAGAAAACATTGACGGCAGCGCTGCTCGCCGGGGCGGTATTCTCCTTCCCGGCCTGCGACCGCCTTCATGAAGACCTTCAACCTTGCGAACAAGGACTGAGGATACGGTTTATCTACGATTACAACATGGAGTTTGCCAACGGTTTCATGTCACAGGTAGATTGTCTTACCGTACTGTTCTACGACGGACAGGGACGCTACGTGAAGACCCAGACTAACACATCGAGCGACCTCGCCGACGAGAACTGGCGCATGACTGCCGACCTCGAGCCCGGTGAATACACGGTGGTAGCCTACGGAGGCATGGCTGACAGCGACGCCTCCTTCAGTTTCGTGACTGACCCTGCGTCGACTCCACTGCGCGACATCGAAGTGCGTCTCAATCCTGACGAGGTAGGCACCGAATTGCATCCCCTATTCTACGGCAGACTCGACACAAGGGTCGAGGAGTCCGACCTCACCTACCGTGAGGTGACAGTAGAGATGATGAAAGACACCAACAATTTGCGCGTTCTTCTCCAGCAGGTGAATGGAGAGCCGGTAGACAATGCTGACTATGACTTCACGATAACCGACAACAATACCCTCTTCTCATGGGACAATGACCTGCTGCCCGTACCGACTGTGACATATACACCATGGGCACGCGGCAACGCGAGTGCCGGTGAGCTTCCCGACGGATCGGACGCAAGCGTGGCTTGGGCGGAGCTCAGTTTCTCTCGCCTTGTGACAGCCGCCTCCCCACGTCTCCTCATCACCCATAGGTCGACAGGCAAGAACGTGGTGGACATCCCTCTCAACAACTATCTCCTTCTCCTGAAGAGTCAGATGTACGCATCCATGCCCAACCAGGAGTTCCTCGACCGTGAGAGCCGCTGGAACATGATCTTCTTCCTCGCCGAGGGCAACTACTGGGTATCAACCATGATATCGGTAAAGGACTGGAACGTAAGAATCAATAACGAAGAACTGAAATGACGACATATTTTAGATATTTAACATATCTGGCGTGTCTCTGTGTCCTGTCTATGCTGATAGGGTGCAGTGAAGAGCCGATGGTGTCAGCTACGGACTTCAAAAATGCCGGAGATGTAACCTTGTCACTGAAAGTCAGCATAGGCAACTCGAAGAGTCTCGGGGGAACACGTGCCGAGCCATTTGAACCAACCGACAATCCCTATGAACTCATGAATACCCTTAGGGTAATCATAATGAGAGAGGACAATACTGTTGAGTTCAACAGAATCATAGAATTGTCTAATGGTTTAGGCTTAGAAACTTTAAGAGGCCTGAGGTTTGATGTTTCAACAACTCTTGGAAAGATAGTCACAAATGAGGAGACGCATGTCAAAACAAGAACTGAAAAGAAGCGGATTTATCTTGTGGCCAATGAATATTCAATTCCTGACGGTAATGTGAGAAATCTACTTGACGGCCTGAAGGAAGGGTATTATAAAAAGATAGAGCAGCCAGAGACTCCGCCCACCACAGAGGAAGGTTCCGAATCAGAAGAAGAGAATGAGACTGACGACCCCAATGCCGCAGTCAACAATGTGTACGTGCCTGGCGATACATTTCTACCTGATGGTGCGGAAAAACTGCTGATCTTCAATGATTGGACCAAACCGGACGAAACGGTCGGCGACACTTATGCACTCCCTTTCGTAGACAACGAAGGGAAACCTGACATAGAAAAGAAATTCGTGCCAATGGCAGAATTCTTTGATATATCCGTAACTTCCAACCTTACGAAACCCAATGAAACCAACGTGCAGAATGAAGATCTTTTCATCACCAGAAATCTCGTAAAGTTTCAATTTGAGATAGATTCTACACCGGAAATGGGACCGTTCAGAGTCGCAGGCATACGTTTTAACAATCTCAGGCAGAAGGAATATCTTTTTCCTAACGACACTAAGTATGATCCAGCAAAATATAACGAGGACGGAACCGTCAATATCGAAGACAAAGTCATAACTGAGTATCGGATACCCGGGCCAGCTAATGAGGAAAACCTGAGTCGCCCGTATCTGTTTAAGCCAGAGAATTTCGGCTACAACAACGCTATTCTCGGACGCCCTACTACAAACTACAGCTCCTATTACAATCCGGAGCTCTATTTCTGCGAATCTAAGAATTATGTCGGAGATGAAGATAATAAGTCGATATTCAGTTTGGGTATCGACGTGGAATTCGACACGACCGATGCGTTACTTGACGAAGAGGGAAAACCGGTGTATGACGGAGACGGGAATCCGGTGTATGAGCCGCTCCAGATGTCGTTTGACGCAAAAAACCTGGATCTACCGGATCAACTTCCGAGAAACACCATCGTCAAAGTGAAGATGACACTGACAAATGGTGAATTGAGTGCTGTAGCAACAGTCTATCCTTATACTGGTGTATGGCTCAATCCTGAATTTGGATTCTCAGCTCCGGAGACTGATAGGCTTACAGTTGCGCCTACGATGGATCTTGTGTTGAATGGTGCGGATGGACTTCTATATCCGAATTTCTCATCCACTGCAGGTAATACTATACAAAACCTATATTGGGTTTCATCAGATCCAAATGTAGTTCTGTTAGCTAATCATATAACTGATGAACATAGCCAGCTATACAAAGAACCGGCGGATGCAGTAGAACTTTCGTATTATCATTATTATAATAGCGAAGAAGATTATGAAGTGGAACCAGTAAGGATAATTCCAAAAGGTGAAGGCACAACCTATGTGACGGCATATACTCAGTCAGGTCTGGTAGCCCGTTGCTTAGTTACCGTAAAAGAATAATACTTTCAATCAGAGATATAATCAAAATTTTCTCATGAAACTGAATGTTTTAAAAACCATAAATCTCATCGCTCTGGTATCCATAATGGCGGTATCGTGTGCGGATGATTTCCCCTATAGAAACGATCCCATACCGGAAGGAGATGGGACGCTTTCGGCTACCGTAACGTTTACACCTATCACAGCAAGCAGTCTCGGAACGACACGAACCCCCGGAAATGCCATTCAGAATATTGAATCTCTCTGTGTTTTAGTCTACGGTAAGGATGAAAAGCTCATCAAAAAATACTCTTCTCTGAGCGATGATCCAAGTAATAAGCTAAATAATTATAATGTAAAGAAATATAATGAAGATGGAGCTTATGAAGTAGATAAGAACAAAGATATTCCAAAAGATGTAGAAGGTGCTCATACGGATGAAACAAGAACGGCGCAAGCCACGTTCAGTCTTCCGGACCTTCCTTATGGCCAATACTATATCTATGCAGTAGCCAACATGGGAGATCTGTCAGATTATGAGACTGAAATCCAGACTGTTGAGGGATTACAGAATATTAAATTGACATGGAAGCCCGAAAATATCGGTTTGAATAATCAGATGTTCGGTTACTTTACGTCGGCAGACGACATGGAGTCCAAAGGTTTTAAGCCGGAAAAACCGATTACTTTCACCAATCGGCCGAAGGATTCCAAAATACATGCATGGCTGAAGAGAGCTGCGTCGAAAGTGACAGTTGCGTTCGATCCAAGCGGACTCAATCAGGGAGTAACTATATATATCAGGAATGTCACTGTAAGGGACATCCCCAAGACCTGTCTGCTTGGTGCTGAAAATACACCTGCGAGTGCTGATGAACTATACAATCATCTGGCCTCGTATGAAAATCCGGACTATGAAAAAAATCCGACAACAGCTGTAGCGAATTCACGTCTTGAATATAATGCTCAAGGTGTGATAACCGATGAAGGCCATACAGGAAGCAGCAATACTGACGGTCTCAGACTGGATAACAGTATCCGTGGCACATGGCCTGAAGGAGCACATAACATGGATGCCCCTTCCCTGTTCTTTTATGAGAATGATCAGAATGCATGGCTTGAGAAACAAACAGACTTCAAAGATGGAGACGGCAAAAAAAATGACAGATATAACAAACAACCACAGAGAACGGGACCAGATGAGGTAGGATCTACAATACATGATCCGTCGGACGACAAGGACTTTAAGGATCGAGTTCCGTATGGCACATATGTTGAGGTTGAGGCATATTATACATCCTCGAATCCCGCGAATCCTGGCGAGGGTACAATCAAGTACCGCTTCATGCTTGGTAAGGATACTTCGTTTGATTATGATGCTCAGCGCAACTATCACTTCAAACTTACTCTCGGCTTCAAAGGTTGGGCCAATGACCCTGACTGGCATATCGACTATGTGATTACCACACCCTCCATCGAAGTACCTTCGGTATTCCGTGTGTCATACCTTTATCAGCAGAAGAGTGAACTTCCTATAAAGATTGTCGGGGATATTCAAAATTTGACAGTTCTTATTACGGAGAATAACTGGGCTCCGTATGATCCGAATACATCTGCAGATCCAAATAACCCTGCCGCCCCAATAACAGGTCAAATAATCACATTAGGAGGCAAAGAGTATAAAGTTCCAAAACAAACCATTGAATCGGATCCAACCGTTTATCAATTTCAATGGAATGAGGCTGCATTCAGAAATTCCGTATATTCAAATCCAGCGCCTACGGGAAATGAATATCCTGACAATTTACCGCAGGGACAACAGAGACCGCAATTTGGATTTCTTGCACTTCATTTACCAAGTAGAAATACGACTACTATTACAACAGAATTTAGTGCCGGTGCTAATGCCGAATTAATAAATTATTGGAAAAATAATCTTGAGGGAGAACGAAGATTTAATGAAGAAAATGGTGATTTCAAAATAGATGATGGCCAAAATTCAACTTGGCATGATACATCATGGGGGGATCGCAATCACTCATTCCCTGCAGAAGATAATAAATATGAAGTCAAAAGGATTCTTAACGATAACGGAGTGCCTCTCGACAACCAGAGAATTCTGATGCTTCCTGTATGGACACGAACGAAAACTCTTATCCAAACATCAGGTTTCTCCGGTAATAATCCTTATGAGGCTTTCGAAAGAAAAGCTACTTTAGAGATTCGTGCATCTTTCAAAGATTATCCTTACAACCCTATAGTCAAAACAGTTGAGGTTTATCAAGTTAAGCGTATCACCAATCCTAAGGGGGTGTGGCGGGCATATGACCGAAATGATAGATTTAATGTCACGCTGCTTGAACCAATCAATTCCAATGCAGAGTCTGATTTTCAGGCGTTTACTTCTCAAGGAGAATGGACTGCCTTTATAGATGAGCAGACAAATGAAGGTGGCTTCAAGTTACTTCCGAATGCTCAAACAAATGGCTATATCAAGGATGGAAAAATATACGGCAATACCGGTTCTGAAATTCATTTTGCTATTGATTTCGGTAATACTGTAAAAGAAGATGAATCTCAATGTGCGGTGGTAAAGGTTCTATATCACGGCAACCAGTGTATGCATAAGATCCTTGTGCGGAAAGGATATAACGCACCATTGAGAATGGGTAATAATCCGTATAGGACTTCAACTGGAGTAACTGTCAAAGGAAGGTTGTGGAGTTCATACTCTCTTTATCAAGCAACTAAAACAGGAGGAACCCCACAAAATAATAATGAAATTTTCGATGCTGTCTTGACAAAGAATCCTCTTATGTTGGGTTCGATGTTCCGGAGAGGACGTCAGGATCAAGGTATATTTGTATGGAATAATATGCAAACTGATTTAGGTGTTTTCGTACAGCCACGTAATAATCCTTTTGTCATAGGTGCGAAAGAAGATGGGGTAACGATCGATCCGGACGCTACAGGGAATAAGTGGAAGAATCAATGGGAAGAAGCGACTTGGAATGGAATCGGATACCGAGATGATAGACAAAGTGGTGGTAATCTGCAAGGTAGTAATTATGTAAATGGTAGTCGTGCATATGGATTAGGTACTTTCAAAACAGAGGATAATACTTATCAGGTTCCAACGGTAGATGAATTTCAAGATTTGACAGAGAATTCAGAATTTGGCTTTGGTGTATTCTACGGAAGTGAAGCAACCGAACCAAAATTAAAATCCGAAGAGGCTTATGGACTGATTGACCCTTACAATGAAGGATTGTTTAATATCAAGAATGGAATGCGAGCTGTGGTAGCCTATGATAAATCTACCGGAAATCAGATTCTGTTCCCTTTGGGCAGATACGGCATAGGTGTACGTCGTATGTTTAATCGTAACTTAGCAAACAACTCTTGGTGGGGAAATTTACATTATTCTGATGTTTATTCGCCATTGGTAAACGCATCAGATAATAATAATCTATATCGCCCTATTCCGTATAATCTACCAATTGTATCGGGTTGTATCTATTGGGTTGATAAATATGTAGCTGCTGGTACATATAATAATTCTAATGGTAACTATACTTTGAGTGCACCTTGTTTAGGTTGGGATATGAATTACTTTAACTTTGACTTCAACCCTTATACAGCAAATAATTGGGCTGATGCATGTCAGATAAAATTTGTGATTGTCGAATAAGACTGTATTGATAATCGGCGGCTGTAGCCCTTACTACAGCCGCCGATTGTTTTATTTGATTGGAGAATTTCATTGTTTCTTTTTATCGGATAGATACAGAATATTTGTTATGGGAGCAATAGGCTGCTCTTGAGTGATCGATTCAAAGCCGTGTATGCACGGCTTGTTTGTCTGGCTTCAATAACCGCAAGCGGTTATTGCGGAGAACAAACGGGATTTCTGAAAAGCAGCAAGATTTAATAGGGATTGTATAGCCTGGAGAAGCGAGGAGCGAACTATGATAGCTTAGGCGCAGACCTGATTC
>JAIECF010000020.1 GCA_029068655.1 Muribaculaceae bacterium
TATCACGCAAAGGCGCAAAGGGACAGAGGTTTATCAATGATTAATTGGCTTCGCGACGGTAAATGACGCACGCGGAGCGTACTTACTACTCTATCTGACGCGCGATGACGCGCACGGAGTGCGCTGACTACTCTATTTGACGCGCGATGACGCGCCCGGAGCGTGCTTACTACTCTATTTGACGCGCGATGACACGCACGGAGTGCGCTGACTACACTTTTTGACGCGCGATGACGCGCACGGAGTGCGCTGACTACTCTTTTTGACGCGCGATGACGCGCACGGAGCGCGCTTACTACTCTATTTGACGCGCGATGGCGCGCACGGAGTGCGCTAACTACTCTTTTGCTGCAGAGTAGTAAGCACGCTCCGCGTGCGTCCAGGCGCGTGTTTTCAAACATATAACTTATAACAGTTCTGTGATAGCCTGCCAGTTCCAGTGCGAGAATTAGGTCTGCGCCTAAGCCTTTATGTTTCTGGCGCAAAGGCGCAAAGGGACAGAGTTTTATCAATGATTAATTGGCTTCGCGACGGTAAATGACGCACGCGGAGTGCGCTGACTACACTTTTTGACGCGCAATGACGCACGCGGAGCGTGCTTACTACTCTATCTGACGCGCGAGGGCGCGCACGGAGTGCGCTTACTACTCTATTTGACACGCGATGACGCACGCGGAGTGCGCTGACTACACTTTTTGACGCGCGATGACGCACGCGGAGCGCGCTTACTACTCTGTTTGACGCGCGATGACGCACGCGGAGCGTGCTTACTACTCTATTTGACGCGCGAGGGCGCGCACGGATCCGGTCATTATCCTAAGAGTCAGAGCGCGTTGATGCGGCGTAGCCAGCCGGTGCGGAAGCGGAGGTTGGCGGGACGCGACTTGCAGATGCTGTCTATGTGGGCAATACGTTCCCGTTTCAGAAGCAGGAAGAACTCCTGCGGATCGCGGGAATTGACGGCGGCAAGGGTCTTCTCCCCTACTATCCCGTCGGCCTTCACTCCAAGAACACGCTGAGGGATTGTCACGCCATATGCGCCGCTCATCCATACCCAGTCCACCAGCATATGCGCTATGCGCTGATCGATTATTTTGTCGGCTTGCCAGCGGTCCCAGAACATCGTCTTCAATATATCCAGCCATTGCTGATATGAGAGGTCTAAGAGAGAAGAGCCGGAAGAAGGATTCGGGAGGCGTTTTCGTTTGTAATAGTCACTATAAGTGCCGACAGTCACTCCAACCAATGTCGCTCCTCCCCTATCGTAAGAATCGGTGGTGACACCTCGGGTTTTAGCTTTGGCGAATAATTGCTCATTGGAGAGGTCTGAGTCTTTTACACTTGTTTCCCAATAAATGAGGAATGGTATAAAATTATTGATATCTGCCATATCTGTTTAATGATTAATGATCAATGATTAATGATTAATTGGCTTTGCGACCCGGTTTTGGCGGGTGCGCAATGATTACGGCCTGCTTCGTATCGGCTGGAGCAGGCAGAGCATCCGTCTCAGGGGGAATGCGGTTGGAGCATCCGCGGACAAGGCATTTGCGGGCTTCCGCTTCGGCGAGACGGAGTTCGGCTTCATGACGCTGGTGCATCTCGTTGATGCGCTGTGTCTGTTCCTGACGCAATTCGGCATAGATGGCGTCGATCTTCCTGTCTCGCTCGGCAAGACGCTGCTCCAGCCAGTCTATCTGCTGCCGGCGGTTATGGTTTTCCACTGCCGTCACGTCGGCTTCCTCTTTTCTCATTTCCAATCTGCGCGAATGCCAGCGTTTGGCGATTTCAACTATACCCTGCATGCCGCCTGCGGCACCTACAAGGGTCATGATGTCTGTGATTTCCATTTGCATTTTCTTTTTTATGCAAAGTTACCATCACATTGACCCTTCAGCCCCTTATCCTGAAAAATTATGAATCACTAATTGAAGTTTCGATACTAAAAAAATGTGCTTTTCTGTCGTATCGGAGAAAGTTAGAGGCAGGACACGCTTAGACGCGCACGGAGTGCGCTAACTACATTATGAGTCACTTGGCGCAAGCCACGTGTGTCCTTTGATATTATTAGAGAAATTTTTATTGTAAATTCGTCAATTTTTGCTAATTTTGCAATGAAAAACATCAAAAAAAGCCAATAAATCATGAATATCAAAGGAATATGTGGAAGCGTATTGGCAGTAATCGTCGGTATCGCACTCATCGTAGGAGGAATCATCAGTATTATTTCCGCTGCTTCCCACACTGAGACATGGGTCGGTATAGGACTGATCGCCGTCGGACTCTTTATTTTATTCAGCATCACTATGCTTCTGATAAAACGTTCGATGTTCTGGTTGACGATGGTTTCACTTTCCGTAATCCTATTCTGGCTTGACGGACTTATCAATGGCTTCCTTCTCTTCGGACATCCACAGATGTCAGGGCAGATTATCAATCTCTGCTGCGTGATGGTGATAATAATGCTTTCACGATCTGTAGTGAGAGACTCAAATAACTGAAACAGGTAAAAAATGAAATTCACGAAAATGCACGGTTGCGGCAACGACTATATCTATATAGACTGCCGCGAGGGAGTACCTGAGAATATATCGGGCCTCGCCGTCCGACTCAGCGACCGACACAAAGGAATCGGCGGCGACGGCATCATATTGATATGCAATTCCGAGAATGCCGACTTCATGATGAGAATCTTCAATGCCGACGGATCGGAAGGCCGAATGTGCGGCAACGGTATCAGATGCGTGGCAAAATACGTCTTTGACAAAGGACTCACAGACAAACATCACCTCCTTATCGATTCACTTTCCGGAGTGAAAGTAATCGACATAGCTCCGGAAGCAAAGCCGGGTGACGAAGAGACTTGGGTGACGGTTGACATGGGACGCCCTGAAATAGAGGAGCTCGACGAAACGATTGAGCTTTCAGACGGATCGCTACTTACAGGGAGCATAATCTCAATGGGAAACCCGCATTTCGTGTGCTTTGCAGAGGAAACTCCTTCCGACGAGAAAGTGCTCGTCAAGGGTCCGTTGGCAGAAAAGCATCGTCGTTTTCCTGATCGTTCCAACATCGAGTTTGCAAGGCTTACAGGCAAGGACGAGATAGAAATGCGTGTCTGGGAACGAGGAAGCGGCGAGACAATGGCCTGCGGCACGGGGGCTTGCGCGACAGCGGCAGCTGCCATCGCAAAAGGGCTCACCGGCACTGACGTCACAGTCCACCTGCGCGGCGGCGACCTCCGTATCTCCCTCGACTCCCGAGGCCACGTCCTAATGACCGGTCCTGCAGCCATTGTATTCGAAGGGTTTATTCAATGATCAATTATCAATGATTAATGATCAATTATCAATGATGAATGATCAATTATCAATGATCAATTATCAATGATCAATTATCAATGATCAATTATCAATGATGAATGATCAATTATCAATGATGAATGATTAATTATCAATGATCAATTATCAATGATGAATGATCAATTATCAATGATCAATTATTAATGATCAATGATTAATGATCAATGATCAATTCAGCTCGGAGAGCTGATATTATGCCAAAACCCCAGGTTTTAACCTGGGGAATCCTCATAAAAACGCAGTAGCCTCGGAGAGGCGATTTGTGAAGTAGTAGATGTACATAGGTTCATCGTTAATGTTTAAGATTAGAAAAATGAACTCAATAAAGGTAAACGATAATTTCCTCCTCCTCCCGGAGTCTTACCTCTTTTCGGAAGTTGCGAGACGGGTAAATGAATTTCAAGAGGCCAATCCCGACGTGAAGATAATCCGCATGGGCATCGGCGACGTGACGCGTCCGCTATGCAAAGCAGCTATCGAGGCTATGCATCGCGCTGTAGACGACGAAGCCGATACCTCCACTTTCCACGGCTACGGGCCTGAGCAGGGCTATTCATTCCTACGCGATAAAATCGCCGAATACGATTACATGCGTCGCGGTATCGACATCAAGGCCGACGAGATCTTCATAGGCGACGGAGCGAAGAGCGACCTCGGCAATTTCTTCGACATCCTCGCGCCGGATCTTGTGGTAGCTGTAACAGACCCGGTATATCCGGTATATGTGGACACTAACGTGATGGGAGGACGTGGCGGCAAGCGAGACGGAGAACACCATGAGGGCATCATCTATATTCCGATCAATAAAGAAAACGGTTATGTACCTCAACTGCCGGAGCAACGTCCGGACGTGATCTACCTATGCAGTCCTAACAATCCAACCGGCACCGCGATGACACGCGATGAACTGCGGAAATGGGTGGATTATGCCCGTGATAACGGTTGTCTCATTCTTTTCGACTCTGCCTACGAGGCCTACATCCACAGTGAAGACGTACCCCACAGCATCTACGAGATAGAGGGTGCGAAGGATGTTGCTGTGGAGTTCCGCAGTTTCTCGAAGACCGCTGGATTCACCGGAGTACGATGCGGATATACAGTTGTGCCACTTACACTCAAAGGCCGTGATACCGAAGGAAACGAAGTCTCCCTCAACCGGCTATGGAACAGAAGACAATGCACCAAATTCAACGGCGCATCCTACATATCGCAAAGGGGGGCCGAAGCTGTATACTCTCCGGAGGGACGCGAGCAGATAACGGAGACGGTGGAATACTACATGGAAAATGCCCGCATGATACGTGAATCACTTTCCGCAGCAGGTTACGAGACAACCGGAGGTGTAGACTCACCGTATATCTGGCTCAAGACTCCCGACGGAATGACGTCTTGGGAATTTTTCGACTATCTGCTAAAGACGCATGGAATAGTCGGGACTCCCGGATCAGGTTTCGGAGCCGAAGGGGAAGGCTATCTGCGCCTTACCGCCTTCAACACACATGAGGCTACCGGGGAAGCTTTGTTAAGGGTTAAGGGGTAAGAGTTAAGGGTTAAGAGTTAAGGGTTAAGGGTTAAGGGTTAAGGGTTAAGGGTTAAGAG
>JAIECF010000200.1 GCA_029068655.1 Muribaculaceae bacterium
CGCTCTCTTTCCTGTGAAAGCTCTCCAACGGTATTATCTCTTTCATTTCCTCAATGTTTCTTTGATATAACCTCTCATTTATTTTTAGAGTTGGAAAGGATGCGGTTGATCTCTTGGAGTAGGATATGATGAGCCGGGGCTGCCATGTCGCCGTGGTTGTAGCCGTCGAGTTTGTAGATCTTTACGTCAGGATGGCCGGCCAGTTTCATCATACGCCACATATAGAGGTTCTCTTCGTAGCGGCCATACAGTTCCTGCTCGGCATCGCCTGTTATGATGATATACGGCGGGCAGTCTTTCCTGACATGGAAGAGTGGAGCGTGATCGTCAACGTATGGAGTTAGTTCCCCGATCCCCTTGCTTTTGCGGTCGGCGAAATGGGTTATGACCTGACCGCTGTATGGGATGAGGGCTGCGATTGAGTCGGCGTCGATGCCATATGAATCGAGCCATTTCTTTTCGAGTCCTATCATGCTTGTTAGGAAACCGCCTGCCGAGTGGCCCGCCACGAATATCTTTGTCGGGTCGCCACCATATTTGTCAATGTTCTTGAAGGTCCAGGCGACCGCTTCCGCAGCGTCGTCGATACATTCCTCCACACCTACATTTGGAATAAGACGGTAGTTGGGAGCGACCACTACATAGCCATGATCCATGAGTTCAGCAGGAACGGCCTTATTGCCTCCGGTGAGGCCTCCGCCATGAAACCAGACTATAACCGGCATATCCTTTCCTTCGGCGTGATGGTGGACATCAAGCTTGAGCCTCTCTTTTGAGTATGCGTCGTTTTTTTCTGTATAAGGAATGTCAAACAGGGTGGAGTATAGGCTTTGCGCATACGAGCATGCAAATGCAAGTATGGTGATTAACGTAGTAAGTATCGACTTCATTTCTATAAATCTTTAGTATGTGATCAAAATCAGATTTTGCAAAGTTAATTATAATATCTGGATAATGCAATCGAAAGGATGCATATTTGAGTGCTGGAGATAAGAAAAGAGGCCGACGCATTGCTGCCGGTCTCTTTTGTTCTATGTATGCCGTTGACTTGTAAGGCTGTTTATTTTAGGCGCCCGGTGGCGTTGAGGTACTGGGCTTCCGATACTTTGAACGCTCCGTAGGCTGCCACGAAATCATCCTGGGCCTGATGATGCAGGGTCTGGGCATCGAGTACGTCGGTGATCGTATTCATCCCGGCATCATAATATGCCTGGCATAAACGCAGGTTTTCCTTGCTTTGTCCGATAGCCTCGGAAGCTATCTCCATCTTACGGTATGCGGCGGTCAGGTTATCCCATTTGTCGGCCATCTCTATTTCGAGTTTCTGGCTGAGGTTTTCGAGTTCCTGACGCGCATTCTCAAGTTCAAGCGACTTGCGCTTAATGGCGTGTGATCCTCCCCACCAATCGGAAATGGGCACCGATACCGAAACCATGACTCCTCCGAAATTATGGTTCTGTTCAAACACATCGTGGTAGAACCATCCGGCGCCAACACCTACCTGAGGAAGATGACTTCCGGTCTCCATCTTTTTCTCCAGTTGCTTCGCCTCGACATTTTTCTCAAGAAGTCGATGGTCTGCGGTCTGGCCGAGGGCATCAGATGTCTTGATATACAGATCCGACGGATAGGAAGGTACCTCGGATGGCATGCTTTCTTCTATATCGGCCTTGGCATCCGCGCCAAGTCCCATCTCCTGGGCAAGGAGCCTCTTCATAAGCTCGATTCCGTTGTCGAGATCCACAAGATCTGCACGGTAGCCGTTGCGCTTCAGATCTACTTTTAGAAGATCGTTTCGAGTAACTATTCCGGCTTCGACTGCCGCTTTCACCTGACGTGTAAGTGAATCAAGTGTCGTTATAGCACTCTCTACCGTATGCTTCTCAGCCTTAAGCGTAGCCAACTGCCAGTATAGGGCTTCTGTCTGGAGCTGAACCAGGTCGGCGCTCTGCTCCTTGCGGATGCGTGCCGCCTCTTCTCCTACTTTGGCGAGCTTGTTTCCGTTTACGATCTGTCCTCCGGCAAATATAGGTTGCAACGCCCAGATGCCCGCTGCTTTCCCTTTATTGATTATGCCGAGGGTAAATATATCGAGCACATTGTACTGGATCACGTCATTGTGCGTCTTGAAAGCCGATGCTCCTGCCGAGACCTCGGGAAAATATTTTGTGAATGCCTCCTTGCGCGTTTCTATCGCAGCGCGAAGGTTG
Organism: Muribaculaceae bacterium; assembly: GCA_029068655.1. Lineage (GTDB taxonomy): Bacteria > Bacteroidota > Bacteroidia > Bacteroidales > Muribaculaceae > Lepagella. Next base: position 2,211 of record JAIECF010000200.1, read on the forward strand.
TTGTCGGCCATATGGATGTCTGCATTGTTGGCGAGCGCGAGTGTCTTGCACTGCTGTAGGGTATATACGGAGTCATGCGTATTCTGTGCTGAGGCGGCTACCCCGATTGAGCACAGTGCTAATGCCGCCGCTATTATATAGTCATGTGGTTTCATAGTTGAATCTTTTTTAACTTGCCAAAAATCATAGAAGATGGGTCTCGAGTGGTTCGGGCAACGGCTTGTCGGCGCCTTTGCTGCGCGACTTCATGATACTGTACGCAACCGGAATCACGGTAAGGATGAATATCATGGTGATCGGAGTTCCCCAGAATATCACCACTCCCATTGGTTTCCAGAGTGCGCTGCTTCCCGTCACCATCGGGAGCACACCCATGGTTGCTGCCGCGGAGGTAAGGAAGATAGGCCGCATTCTTCGCTTAGAGGCGTTAAGAACTGCATCATGAACTGTCTGTCCTTGATTCCTGAGTTCTTCGGCATAATCGAGGAGCACTATGGCGTTTCTTACGAGGATACCCATCAGAGATACTATACCGAGCACGCAGGTCAGTGAAAGGGCCGTATCCTGTATCAAGAGTCCTATAGCGGCTCCAGGAATACATAGTAGCAGAGAGAAGAGCAGAAGTGCTGATGTATCAGCCTGCGCATAGTGGAACAATAGAATGAAGAAGATAATGGCCACCGCCATTGCCAGACCGGAGAGGATTTCCGGCAGCGTATCCATGGTGTTTTCCCATTCTCCGCCTCTTTCAATTGTGATTCCTGCAGGAAGGTCAAGGTGTTTAAGGCTGTCCATAAGCACCTCGGTGCGGTCTATGACATTGATATTGCGCTGAACTTCCGCCATTACCGACACCGTAGGGATGCCATTGTAGTGCGTGATCATGCCAGGGTGCCATTCCGGAACGACGGAAGCGACCTGATTCAAAGGCACTGTACTGAGTCCTATTACCGGCATCGGTTCGCGTCCAAGTTCCGTCACGTCGCTGTGGTTCGATGTACCAGTTTTCAGTTTTACGGGGATTCCGTAGTCTCCTTCCCATACAGTCGCAACAGGAAGTCCTGTTGAATAACGGAGCGCGAGTGTGCTTTCCATAAGGGTGGAGTTGAGGCCGAGTCGTTCGGCCTTAGTGTTGTCGGGCACTACGAGAGCCGATGCGAGCGGATTGCCGAGGGAAGTGCGTACGTTCCTGAGGCCGGGCACACGTCTTGCTATCGCCGCTACAGAATCAGCTACCGCATGAAGGGTTGCCTCGTCAGATCCCTTGATCTTTATCTGTATCGGATAGGAGGCGGTGGAGTAGCTCAGCTGCTTGAAGCGTACGAAAGCGTCAGGGAAATAGCTTTCATATTTCTCAGTGTATTCGTTGAGCACGTCGATAGTGGCAGCATTGCTTTTTGTATTGACGATGAACTGCGCGAAATCCGGACCTCCAACCTGAGGTGCGTAGGTAGCCTGGAATCTGGGGGATGAACATCCGTGGAAAGAGGCGATAGAGACAACACGCGGATCTTTTGACAGGATGCGCTCCAGTGAGTCGGCCACCATGGTGGTACGCTCGACCGATGTGCCTTGCGGAAGGAAGATCTCGACGGCAAACTGGTTACGCTCCGCAATCGGCATCAGCTGGAGCGGACGGGAGATGAAGAGCAGAGACCCGCCCACAATGCAGAGCACTCCGAGAGCCAAAGTGGTCTTAGGCCAGGCGAAACACCAGTCAATAACCTTGTTATAGCCGTTTTGCATCGACACAAAGAAACTGAATTTCTTTTTGCCAGACGCGATGGCTTCCTGCTGTAGCTTATAGATAGGTTTTTTGATAAGCTTATACTGAAGGAACGGCACAAGCAGCTCCGCAAGAATCAACGATACGAAAAGTATGATAGTCATACCCCAGGGGAAATCAGTCAGGAAGTCGCGGAACATTCCCTTGACCGTTATCAGGAACGGGAAGAATGTCACCGAAATGGCGAGCGTAGCCGAGAAGATCGCCTTGAAGAACTCCGTGCCTGACCGCAAGGTAGCAGTGTAGTGGTCTACTCCCTCAGAGATCAACTCAACATAATCGTCGATAATCACCACGGAATTATCCACAATCATGCCCAACGAGACAATGAGGCAAGCGAGAGTCACTGTATTGAGCTCTATTCCGAACGAATAGAACAATCCAAGCGAGATGAATATGGCGATAGGAATGGTTGATGCGGCGATTAATGCCACCTTGAAGGGGAGAAGGATCATGATAACTACCACGACCGCTATGATGGCTACGAGAAGTTCGATAAGGAAATAGTTGACTGAGCTATTCACTACCACCGGCTGGTCTGTTATTTTGAACAGTGTTACACTGTCGGGTATCTCATTCTTGAACGCCTCAATCTGCTTGTCGACCTCGGTGCCCATCTCCACGATATTATATCCTTCCTTCATCTGGACGCTGAGTAGGATGCATTTCTGAAAGTTATTGGTAATGTAACTGTCAGGGTCAGGATATTCCCTCTTTATCTCAGCCACGTCTCCGAGTCTTACCACTCCACCGTCGGGAGTAGAAAGCACTATCATGTTTGCGATGTCGGGAAGGGAGTTGACCGAACGTTTCACAATGATCGGTTGGGTATAATGACCGTCGCGAAGTGATCCTCCCGTCGTCTTGAAGCCCTGGGCGAGCAGTGTTGCGCCCACCGTCGATTCGGAAAGAGCGTAATGCTTCAGCTTCTCAGGATTGAGATAGACGGCGATCTGCTCATTCTGTTTGCCTGTCACGCTCATGGTTCCTACGCTCTCGACAGTACGGAGACGGTCTTTCAGCTTGTCCATATAGTCACCGAGCTCTCTATAGGTCTTGTCGTCGCTCTGCATCGTGATGAGAAGAGCGGATGTATCTCCGAAATTGCTTAGGGTCTCGACCCCGAGCACACCGGGAGGAAGGGTCAGTTTCACCTGATCCATACCAATCTTGAATTCATTCCAGAACTCATCGGTGTTTTCTACATCGTTGTCGAGCTCAACGAATATTATCACCATTCCGGCAGTGATCCGGGAATGGGTGTTTTTCTTGTTCACCTGCTTATATGAGAAAACATAATCTTCGAGTGGCTTTAGCACTTCCTGTTCTATCTGCTCTACGGTAGCACCGGGATAGACTGCAGCCACGACTCCCTCACGGATAGTGAATGAAGGGAACTCATTCTTATCCATTACCTTCAGGGCATAGATGCCGAATGCTATCAGTACGCATACGAGAAGAATGACTTCCTTGCGGTATTTCATACCGGCCGCAACGATGGGATTGGTGCGCTTAGCGGGAGAGGCGGTAGGTTTGCCTGATGTCTGGTTGTCCGTTTGCAGACCTTGAGGCTTGTCGGATATGTTTGTTGCCATAGCTGTAGCTTTTAGATGAGTAAGACTTATTTCACTACTGCAACCTTGGTGCCTGTGCTCACTTTCTGCATTCCGGCCACAATTACGCTATCGCCTGGAGCGAGACCGCTTTTTACGATAACACCGTCAGCCGATAGTTCATTGGCTACAACGTCCTTGCGCATAGCTTTACCGTTTTTTACGGTCCATACAAACTGATGATTGTCGGAACTAAGTAACACGGCTTGTGAAGGAAGTGTGACTTCCGTTTTCTTAATATCGGAAGAATCATTAGCTGGCCCCTCGACAATTACATCTCCTATCATGCCGGGCAGTATCTTCCCATCTGTGCTATTGATATCGAACTTAACTGTATATGAACGGGTTAGTGGGTCAGCCACTACACTTTTGTTCCCAATCTTTCCCATTACCTCAGGGTTTCCTTCAACATCGAATTTGATAATGGCTGTAGTATTTGGCCCGAAAGATGCTATCTCATTCTCCGGAACTGGAATAGCAACCTGCAGGGTGTTGAGGTTTACTATCTTGACTATCGGTTCTGCAGGAATCACTGTCTGTCCGTCATTTGCGAATTTCTGAGACACATAGCCAGAAATAGGAGCGTGGATAGAGGCGTCTGTGACTGCTCTGTCAGCAAGAGCTGCAGCGTTTTCAGCCTGCTTCAGTTTTGACTGGATCTCCACCCATTTGATATCGGGGAGGGCGTCGGCGTCATGGAGTTTCTTAAGACGTTGATATGCGTCACGGGCCTCCTCCAGCTCGGCCTGAGCTATATTGCGTGAATTGACGAGGCTCTCGCTCTTTATCTGAGCGAGAATTTGACCTTTAGATACTTTCTGGCCTTCTTCGACATAGACCTTAGTGATAGTTCCGGGAACTGCAAAACTTACTGTTGATTCTTCAGACGCCTGCACGGTGCCCGAATATGAAATACCTGTAGCACCTGATCTATGGTTTCCCACGGCTTCGACTTTGACACGGACAGGTGCTGCTTCCGTTGCTTTTTCATGATTATTGCATCCTGTCAGGATCGCTGTCAAGGCTAATGTGCCTGACAACATGTTTTTTTGTGAATGGCTGAGTCTGATCATAATTGTGTGTTTTAAGTTGAAATAGTATAGTTTCCGGACATCTCTGTCTATATAAGACTAAGGCTAATCGGGAATTTTATCATATTTTAACAACATTTTAAATTTGAAATTGTTTGATTCCCGGACTATTCAAAGAATCTTAATAAAAAAGTAATAAAGAAAGAGACCGACGCCGGAAGGCGAACGGTCTCTTATGTTCGGATGTGCCGCTTTTCAAACGGCTGTAAGATTCGATATTCTATTAACGAACCTTTTCGCAGATTGCCTTGAACGCTGCGGGATTGTTCATGGCGAGGTCAGCGAGAACCTTGCGGTTGATTTCCACACCTGCCTTGTGGATGAGGCCCATGAGCTGGCTGTAAGACAGACCTTCAAGACGGGCTGCGGCGTTGATACGCTGAATCCAGAGGGCACGGAAATCGCGCTTTTTCTGCTTGCGGTCGCGGTAGGCGTAGGTGAGACCCTTCTCCCAGGTGTTCTTCGCTACGGTCCACACATTACGGCGGCTGCCGTAGTAGCCACGGGTGAGTTTAAGGATTTTCTTGCGTTTTGCTCTTGAGGCAACGTGATTTACTGATCTTGGCATTTTTTTGAAGTTTTTTGAATGTCAGCGGCTCTTTTGCTCTTTGTTGCTGTGCATTCGGTTTGTAAAAAATGTTTGTTGTTCTCCCGTTTCGGGAAAGATTTCTTCTCCTCTTATCTGATAGCTCTGATTAGCGGAGGTTGAGAAGTGACTTCACCTGACGCATGTTTGCGCTGTCTACGAGAGTAGTGTGGTCAAGGTTTCTCTTACGCTTTGTGCTCTTCTTTGTCAGAATGTGGCTGTGGTAAGCGTGTTTTCTTTTGATCTTTCCTGTGCCGGTGAGCGCGAAACGCTTCTTCGCCGCGCAGTTGGTCTTTACCTTTGGCATTTTGTTTAAATTTTTAGTTGTTTGTTTTTACCTCGGCATCACCTCCCACCCTTATGGAGAGAAGTGTGCCTACGGTCTCTAATTATTAAAATGGTTCTTCCGAACGTTTCTTATCTCAGTTTGATTCAGCCTCTTCTGCCGGGGTCTCCGGCTTTTGCTCGACTTTGGTGGCTTTCTGCTTTGCATTGTCCTGCTTAGGAGCCGGTTTCTTTGCGCCGGCCTTCAGGGGAGCCATCATGATAGTCATGCGTTTTCCCTCAAGCACGGGCATTGACTCTAGTCTGCCATAATCTTCCAGATCATTAGCGAATCTGAGGAGCAGAACCTCACCTTGCTCTTTGAAGAGGATCGAACGCCCACGGAAAAAGACATAGGCTTTCACCTTGGAGCCTTCTTTCAGGAATCCGATAGCATGCTTTAGCTTGAAGTTGTAGTCATGGTCGTCGGTCTGAGGTCCGAATCGTATTTCCTTCACCACGACTTTGGCTGCTTTTGCCTTCTGCTCCTTCTGGCGCTTCTTCTGCTGATACAGGAATTTCTGGTAGTCGATGATTCGGCATACCGGTGGATCAGCCTGCGCTGTGATCTCGACGAGGTCGAGCTCCAGTTCCTCTGCAATGCGGCGGGCCTTGTCGATAGGGTAGATGCCGGGCTCGACATTATCGCCCACCAGACGTACCTCTCGCGCGCGGATCCTTTCATTGATCACGTGCTGCTCCTTGCCGTTGCTGTTTCTGTCACCGGGCGCAGGTCTCTGTCCCGGTCTCGGACGATTGGCTCCCATCGGGGGGCGTGGTCCGCTGAATTGGGGTTTTTTCTCCAAAGTGTGGTGTTGGTGTTGGTTTAACTTATTTTTGATTCTTTATGATTGTCACTCATCCCTGTGAGTGGCTTCTGCTACTTCTTTATTGACAAGCGCTGCAAAATCTGCAATGCTCATCACTCCCTTGTCACCCTCTCCCTGCTTGCGGACTGCCACTGCACCGTCGGCAGCTTCCTTTTCTCCTACAATCAGCAGGTAGGGTATTTTCTTGAGTTCATTGTCGCGTATCTTTTTACCGATCTTTTCGTTACGGTCGTCAATGATGGCGCGAACCCCATCCTTATCAAGCTCTTTGACAACCTTCCTGGCATAATCGTTGAATTTCTCCGATATCGGAAGCACTACGCACTGGTCCGGAATAAGCCATATAGGAAGCTTGCCGGCTGTATGCTCGAGAAGTACTGCCACGAATCTTTCCATAGATCCGAAAGGTGCACGATGGATCATCACCGGACGGTGCTTCTGATTGTCAGCTCCGGTATACTCGAGACCGAATCGTTCCGGAAGGTTATAGTCTACCTGGATGGTACCGAGCTGCCAGCGGCGGCCGATGGCATCCTTCACCATGAAGTCGAGTTTAGGCCCGTAGAACGCAGCCTCACCTTCCACTTGTTTTGCCTTGAGTCCTTTCTCCGCGCATGCTTCGATGATCGCATTTTCAGCAAGATGCCAGTTCTCATCAGAACCGATGTATTTCTCCTTGTTGTTCGGGTCGCGGAGTGAGATCTGAGCCTCAAAGTTCTTGAAGTCAAGTGCCTTGAAGATGTATAGGATGATATCCATTACCTTCAGGAACTCACCTTTGATCTGCTCGGGAGCACAGAAGATGTGGGCGTCATCCTGCGTAAATCCTCGCACTCGCGTCAAGCCGTGGAGCTCACCGCTCTGTTCGTAGCGATAGACAGTACCGAACTCTGCAAGACGCATCGGAAGATCACGATAGCTGCGCGGAGCAGCCTGGTAGATCTCGCAGTGGTGGGGGCAGTTCATCGGTTTGAGCATGTATTCCTCGCCCTCCTCTGGAGTGTGGATCGGCTGGAAGGAGTCCTTGCCGTATTTTGCCCAGTGGCCTGAAGTCACGTAGAGGGCCTTGTTGCCGATGTGCGGGGTGATCACCTGAAGATAGCCGTATTCCTTCTGGATTTTGCGAAGGAACTGCTCAAGGCGGTCACGTAGCGCCGCGCCTTTGGGGAGCCAAAGGGGGAGACCCTGGCCTACTCGCGGTGAGAATGCGAAGAGCTCCATTTCCTTGCCAAGCTTACGGTGGTCACGTTTTTTTGCTTCTTCGAGAAGTGTGAGGTATTCATCGAGCATTTTCTTCTTGGGGAAGGATATGCCGTAGACGCGTACGAGCTGCTGGCGTTTTTCATCGCCTCTCCAATAAGCTCCGGCGAGAGAGAGGATCTTCACTGCCTTGATGGGAGCTGTGTTGGGAATGTGCGGTCCGCGACATAGGTCGGTGAATTCACCCTGAGTGTATGTTGTGATATGACCATCTTCAAGCTCGCTGATGAGCTCGCACTTATAAGTCTCGTTGCGGTCTCCAAACATCTTGAGGGCATCGGCCTTGGAGATGTCTTTGCGTACGATAGCTTCCTTGCGCGCTACGAGCTCCTGCATTTTCTTCTCGATCTTCGGGAAGTCTTCTGACGTTATCTTATGCTCTCCCGGATCGATATCGTAGTAGAAACCGTTTTCAATGGCCGGACCGATACCGAACTTCACTCCGGGGTACAGTTCCTGAAGTGCCTCGGCGAGAAGGTGAGCGGAAGAATGCCAGAAGGCATGTTTACCCTCGGCGTCGTCCCATTTGAAGAGCTCTATGGTGGCGTCTTCATTGATGGGACGGGAGATATCCCAATCCTGACCGTTGACTTTGGATGCCAGTACATCTGCCGCGAAGCGAGGGCTGATGCTTTCTGCTATCTGAAAAGGCGTTACGCCTGATTCAAATTCCCTTTTCGATCCGTCGGGAAAGGTTATGCTGATCATGTCGGTAATTATTCTTGTTTTGTTGGTTTAATCTGTTGTAATTCATGCCGATAAAGTGCCCAAAAGCGGCAATGGGCCAAGTATGGGCATGATTTAACGCGCAAATTTACAAAAAAAATCCCATATGGACAAATATTTGTCCCTCTATTTGTTTTATAATAGGAATTTATTAATTTTGTATACTCAAATCAGTCCCTGACTCCCTGTGGATACGGATTCTGGTGGATATCTTAAATTAAACCGTGTATATATAAGTTCGGATATCAATAAACTCATATACCCAATTATGATAAAGGAAGAAGTAAAGGCACTCCTTGAGGAGTATCTTGACGCTCCGGAAGCTTGGAGCGACAATGTGATGATAGAAGTAGACCCGCAGACCCTTGACTGCCGCCTCTTTGACGGGGATGATGCAGACGTAGAGGCTTCGGACAAGGACTACTGGGAAGTGATGGATCTGCTCTCCATGTCTGTAGATGATCCCGGTAAGTGGGAGATTGATCCCGATGCCATCGACGAGCTTGCGGCATCATACCAATATCAGTGAACTATAGGAGATGATTTTAAGGCTGCCGTCGATCACCGATTGATGGCAGCCTATGCTTTTCTTTTGTCTTGTGGATTCTATATTGGGTTGGATTTCCTTAGACGAAAAAAAAGTCGCAGTGAAAACTGCGACTTTTAGTGTCCGAAATGAGACTCGAACTCACACGAGCGAAAGCTCACTACCCCCTCAAAGTAGCGCGTCTACCAATTCCGCCATCCGGACATTTACCTGCTGAAGCAAGTGGGGGAGCGAAAAACGGGACTCGAACCCGCGACCCCGACCTTGGCAAGGTCGTGCTCTACCAACTGAGCTATTTTCGCA
>JAIECF010000201.1 GCA_029068655.1 Muribaculaceae bacterium
GCTTATGAATATAAACATTCCGTATATATATTACAATCTTACGGACGGTAATTGAGTGCCTTTAGCTATTGGGCAGTAAGATCAATCATTTCTAGACTATAATTTTCATCAATGGTAAACCTTAGCGTGAACGTACAGAAACCTCTTTATTCAACGCAAATTTGCGGTGAATATTTGTTTCTATCGCCGCAAATTATTAAATTTGCGCTATGGGAAGATTACAGAGATACAGCACCTATATATGGGAGAGACCGGATTGGCCTGATTTCAAATGGAATGCAGACGTATTGCTCGAACCAATGAGTCGGCTCAGTCATCTGCACGGACTTCTTTGCGGACGCATGTCGATGCTCGGTTTTGACGAAAAGAACCGGTCATCGCTTTCCGCGATGACGGATGAATTGATTGGCTCTTCAGAAATCGAAGGTGTCCTTCTCAATCCAAATTCAGTGCGGAACAGCATTGCCCGTCGGCTTGGAATAGAGGATGACGGAATGCTTTCCGAAGACCATTATGTGGAGGGACTGGTCGATGTGATGCTTGACGCGGTGCGCAATTGCAGGGAGCCGTTGACGGAGGAACGCCTGTTTGATTGGCATGCGGCTCTTTTTCCCTTGGGTAGAAGCGGTATGCACAGAATCACTGTCGCCTCATGGCGAAAGGGAGAGGAGCCGATGCAGGTAGTGTCTGGAGCTTTCGGACATGAGAAGGTACATTACGAGGCTCCGGCCTCAGCAGTGGTTCCCGAGGAAATGGGGAAGTTGATTGAATGGAGTAATACTGCAGATCTGTCTCCGCTGATTATGGCTGCCGTAGGGCATCTATGGTTTGTGACTGTACACCCGTTTGATGACGGTAATGGTCGCATAAGCCGGACATTTGCAGATATGATGTTGTCGAGGCTCGACGTAGACGGGGCAAGATATTACAGCATGTCGGCAGAAATCAACCGGAACAAGAAGGCTTACTATGAGATTCTTGAGCGTACGCAGAAAGGAAATATGGATATTACCGAATGGTTGCTGTGGTTTTTCGAATGTCTTGAAAAAGCCATTACGCGTGCATCCTTTATTGTCGGTCGTACGTTGGAAAAGTCTGCATATTGGGACAGGTTCAGGGAAATTGATGTCAATGAGCGACAACGTAAGGTTATCAATCGTCTATGGGATGGTTTTGTGGGTAAGCTGACTTCCTCAAAATGGGCGAAAATATGCGGGTGCTCGCAGGATACTGCTCTTCGCGATATCAACGACCTTATCTCAAAAGGTATGCTTTGCGACAGCGGGGAAGGAGGTCGAAGCGCCAACTATATTCTGCCAGACACTGCATCTGAAATAACGCTTGGCTAACTTTGGCCGGGTACTCACAACTTGGAAACGATGTGGGCTGTGGCATCCGAAAAAAACAGGATGGTGTTTAAGTCGGACAATGGCTTGTCTACAGATTAAAAGCAAATCAAGGATATATCCGCGGAGGATACATCCTTGATTATTTTCTGTAAAAGAAGTTTTATTTGTTCAGGCAATCGTAGCCGTCGTAGCCGATGGCCTTGACTTTCAGTTCGGGGAGTAGGGGAGACCTTACCGACAGAAACTATAAACTGCTGAGTATTATATCTTGTTAGATTACACAGCTGACTTTGTCAGAGTGTCCCTTTCAGAATTGTATCATCGACTGTTACAGTCTTGTCTGTTAATTCTTTGAGAAGGAATTTGATGTTCCCAAAGGCTTCCTTGCGGGTTGGTTCTGTTGTCGGGTTGGCGACTGCACTTTTCATTAAAATAATGTAATAACAAAACTTTATGAAATGTCAGCTTTATAGTATCCAGCTTTCCTGAATTCCCTGTTAAGGTCGCAGATATGTATCTTATAATCGGAAGAGTCTTTGGATATATAGTGGCGATTATCGTTCTCGTCATTATAGCAAATCTTGATAACCAGACCGGAGACATCTCGGAATTGCTTTTCAAGACTCTGAGGAGTAGATCGACCTTCAATCCTAACCTTACAGTCACCCTTAAAGCTTCGGATTTCTCCGAAGGTAGTTTCCGAATTGTATGGGGTAATGGTTCCACCGCTGCTGTCGGCCTGCTTACCTGTCTTAACCATATATACACCTATTCTAAGATAGGGATAATCCTCAGAGAAGCCTTCCTGAAGCTTTCTTATTGTTCCGGCAGAGCGAAGTGTATAAGAGAATCCATCGTCAAGTTCTTTCTCTCTGGCGGCAGCGATTGTAGCCTGGCGCTGTCGTTCTTCTTCCTCTTCTTTACGTCGTAGTTCCTCTTCCTGTTGCTTTTTAAATTGAATCAAATCATAGATACCGGCCCATAAATTTTCCAGTAGCGTTTGTTTGGAATCCCATTCCTGTACCACGTTTTCAGGAGAACTTGCTTCTATGGTGCAAGTAAGTCTTAATGAACCCTTTGAGGACCTGGTCACTTTAACCATCTTTGATAGAGCCCCCCCAAGTTTCATGAGTTGCGCATCCAAATTGTCAATGTCGAAATCTTTCGGAATATCTGAACATCCTGAATCAAAGGTTAACTTGGCCGGGCTTATGAGATACCATGTAAACCATCTTATGTTCTTACCGGAAGCTGTTTTATGGTCTACCTTGATGTCTCCATCTTTGTCAATCGTATATTTAACGTTGTTTTGATCCAATAGTTTGGAGACAAGATCAGTAGAGAATCTTACCGTTAAATTATTTTCATGGTCGATATCTTCTGCTATGATTTGATGAACCCCATGCATAAGCATGGTGACTTTGAGTAATTCATTATAATACTCCGATCCATCATCTGTTGTGATTTCAACATATAATGAAATGGAGTTGTCGTTATATCTCCTGATCTCAAAGACATCGTTGAGATTCTTATTTTTTCTTAGTGTCTCGACAAATGTCTCCGAATCAAATTTTTTAGGATACTCGAGCGAGGTGGCTTCTATAGTGACAGCATCTGGAAAAATGGAATACTTCTTGATCCAACGGATTGGTTTCTTATTGGCTACAGTAAAAGATGCGGTCACATCTCCTTTCTCATCTACTGTAACCGTTTCCTTTAGGTATTTTTCAGCCATTGTCTTAACGAAATGAGTGCTGCGTACAGAGGTAAATGCTTTCGTTCCCTGTGCAGAGACAGATTCCGAGTTCCGTGAATTCTGTGAACGAGTAAATGTTTCAGCGGACTCTGCATTTTTGTTGGAATCCGTTGAGGTTCCAGATTCCTTAAGTCCACCAATTAGCCCTTTAGCTATGTTCAGCAAGCTGCCAGTTTCCCCGTTTTTTTCGGTATTATGGCTGTTATTGATTGCGTTCGTAACAAACTTTTTTGCCTCTTTTTCAATGTCAATATTGTTTTTGATAGCTTTAGTAAGCTTTTTTAAAAATCCCATGCAAATTAAATTTGAATATTTCTTGTCATATTACACAGTGTACTGTATCAGAGTGTTCCTTTCGGTGTGGGATCATCGACTATTACAGTCTTGCCAGTAAGTCCTTTGAGGAGTGATGTGATGTTTTCTGCTGCTTCCTTACGCGCTCGCTCCACATATCCTTTCCTGTAAATGTCACTGCGGTAGTTGTCGCGAACACGTGCCTTGATCTTATTTTCCTCAGCTGTCGTCAGGTTGTCTGATCCGAAAAAACTGTCACACCACACGTCAATCACTTGATATGAGTTCTTGTCGGTGGATTCGTAGACTGTTACTATTTCCTTTGGAAGTGTAAGCTTTAGTGTATCACTGCTTTCAGTCATTGAGATGCTGTCGAGGTCGAACGAGATGGATCCGTTAAGGGCCATGCGTGCAAAAATATGTCGGTCCCCTATGTCGCCTTTCACAGGCACATCATCGTAGATCTCTACTGAACAGAGTCTGAGCATAGGATCCACGTCCGTAATTCTGGCATCTTGCATTGTTACATTAGAAACTTCCTGAGCCGTATACCATTTATATCCGAAAAAACCGACAGCTGCTACGACTGCGACTATGACTATAGTTGTTATTGCTTTCATATCATTTGAAATTTACAATTACATTATATCCGTCTGTGCCGAGAAGCGACTTAAAATAGGCATCGGCTTTAGAGCGTCCCTCTGCTTCGAGGCGTGAGCGAAATTCGGATTTTTCCTCCACTTCTTTCTTGAGGGCGGTGTTCATTTTCTCCTTTATTTCTGCTCTTTCCTTGGGATCTATATGGGAGCGCAATCCGCTCACACGGTAGTGATCCTCTCTGATTTCAAGATCGCGTCCGGCAAACTCGGTCTGTACCGGAGGAAGGGTTAGTGTGATTGTCTTGTTGACATCATCAACCTTTACGTCTTCAGGTGTCAGGGCGCTGAGGTCAAGGAAGGCGCGAAGATAGGTGTCATAAGAATATGCAGCTTTACGGTCTCCAACTTTAACGGCATCCATGAGCCCTGCTGCCATCTGCTTCATACCTTCAGCCTTGGTGAGATCTATGTCATTGATTGTGGCCATCTTTGAGATAGTCATCTGGGCAAGCACAAGCTTATTGACTGATTTCACCTCAGATAGATAATCACGTTGTTGCTGCTCAACCTCACCGTGTCGATCCAGATACTGACAACTGGAGAGGACTGAAATCCCGAATAAAACTAATATTGATGTTATTAATGAAATTTTCATTTTTTATCAAAGTTGATTATGATCTTATATATTGTCTTGTCCATCCCCATTCGGTCATCCGCGCCAATTCATGGGTCGATCCGTGAGTGTTTAGCCTACATTGGAGTTTACTCTATTGATATGCTGCCTGCCGATTGTAAAGAAGAGGATTCAGGCTTTTTATCCAGAAAGACGCGTTGTACTAATGGAGACTTTAAGAAACGAGTACGTGAAAGCGTCAGATAGGACCAGGGACAATCAGATTTCCTATGAGAAATCATAAAACCAATGGATTGAAGAAATTTAATAGCGGTTAGATTGTTTCTGTAGCAACGAGATTTCACGCGTATGCCAAGATGAAACAAACAATTAATTACAACGCATGCAGCTGTGAACTTTAAAATAGAATGTCGGATGGAGTTTCGCCAGGCCCCACCATGAAACTCTATTGAATCACAAATTATTTGATCACTACGGTGCAGATAGATCCAACCGAATGAAGCATTTTCTTCATTGTCGAATAACAAATATGCACGTGATGTCAATTTATTGCTGTTCAGAAAACTATATAATTCCACATCGTCAGATATATCGCTAAAAATATCACGCCATTGATC
>JAIECF010000202.1 GCA_029068655.1 Muribaculaceae bacterium
GTAAAATTTCAGCCCGAACCTTAAAAGTGTAGGCGCAGAACTGATTCTCAGCGCAGAACTGACAGACTTCCACAGAATTTTTTTCATTGCCGATGCTATCCTTTCCCCGAGTGGACTCAAAAAATTTTTTCTGCGCCCCATCTGCTAGTTCTGAGCTCTCTTGAAAAGAGAGGTCTGAGCCTAATCTCTTATGTCCAACAGACCCGAACTTTAAAGGCTTAGGCGCAGAACTGATTCTCAGCGCAGAACTGACAGACTTCCACAGAACTTTTTTTAACCTTGACAGCGAGCGGCGGTTAGAAACCGCCGACCCATAAGCTACGCCCTCAATCTATGGGTAGGCGGTTTCCCAACCGCCCAAGCGCTCCCGCCTCCCCGGCGCACCTGGCGTGAGAAGTTGACTCAAAATTTTTTCTGCGCCCCATCTGCCCGTTCTGAGCTCTCTTGAAAAGAGAGGTCTGAGCCTAATCTCTTATTTTCCAACAGACCCGAACTTTAATGGTGGAGGCGCAGACCTGATTCTCAGCGCAGAACTGACAGACTTCCACAGAATTATTTTAACCTTGACTGCGAGCGGCGGTTAGAAACCGCCGACCCATAAGCTACGCCCTCAATCTATGGGTAGGCGGTTTCCCAACCGCCCAAGCGCTCCCGCCTCCCCGGCGCACCTGGCGTGAGAAGTTGACTCAAAAAATTTTTTTCTGCGCCCCATCTGCTAGTTCTGAGCTCTCTTGAAAAGAGAGGTCTGAGCCTAATCTCTTATGTCCAACAGAACCGAACTTTAAAGGCTTAGGCGCAGACCTGATCCTCAGCGCAGAACCGACAGACTTCCACAGATTTTTTTTCATTGCCGATGCTATCCCTTCCCAGAGTTGACTCAAAAAAATTTTTTCTGCGCCCCATCTGCTAGTTCTGAGCTCTCTTGAAAAAGAGAGGTCTGAGCCTAATCTCTTATTTCCCAACAGAACCGAACTTTAATGGTGTAGGCGCAGAACTGATTCTCAGCGCAGAACTGACAGACTTCCACAGAATTATTTTAACCTTGACTGCGAGCGGCGGTTAGAAACCGCCGACCCATAAGCTACGCCCTCAATCTATGGGTAGGAGGCTTCCCAGCCTCCTCAGGGCTCCCGCCTCCCCGGCGCACCTGGCGTGAAACAGAATAAAGTGTAAAAAAGACACCACTTTTGCCGAAAAGTTTAATCAGAAAAGTTATAAATTCTTAAGAATTCAAAGATATTTAATGCAAATATTTTAAAATTAACATAATTTAACACACATTGCTTGTATGTTGCCAAAATAACCACTACCTTTGCACCAGCATTTAAGATTGGCTCAAAATCAAACTAAATGCCAAGAAGAAATTGGCAAACCATTTACATTTATATTTAATCACAATCGTATGAGACTACAATTCGGAACCCTCTTGTTGGCTGCCATCGCGGCATCAACTATGAGTGCCCAGACTCCGACAGCTGTCCAGGACATCTACTCCCAGACGGGAGAAGCTGAACTCCAGGGCGGCGCCACGGTTGTCTACAGTTTCGGCAGCTGGCATTCCGGCGAAACGACCGGAGACGTATCCCTCTGGGGTCCGCTCTTCGATCAGATGCTGGATGGCAGCACGAACGCCGTTGAAGGCGTCTATGCAGATGCCAACGGCGTCAGCATAAGCTGGAACAGTGTCGACAAACTCCTCACCGTAACTTGTGAGGCCGGCAAGCTCGGACGTACCACAGTGCTCGTAGCCGAAACCAATGGCGCAACCCGCGGAGCGGAGACTATCAACGAAAGTCCTGCTCAAGTTTCTCTTTCCAATTATGCCCCCGGCGTTTACGTCGTAGCGGTGGCTGTTGATGGCAAACTAATCAAATCTTTAAAAATCACACTGAAATGAAAAAACTGATACTTTCTACAATGATCGCTGCCGCTGCAGCTATCCCCGCTCTCGCAGGCGTTAACAACGTCAACTATCAGGCGGTTATCAAAGACGGCAACAACGTTGTCGCTAACAAAGAGGTTGCTATGAAGTTCGAACTTCTCAACGGCACCGAGGTTGTTTGGTCACAGGAGCAGAAGCCTACTACAACCGCTAACGGTCTCGTAGCTTGCCAGCTTGGCGAAGGCATCGACGCTATCGACTGGAACGCTGACCTTACTCTTCAGGTTTCAGTAGACCTCGGCAATGGTTTCGAAGTTATCTCCAACGAGGCTGTTTCTTCAGTTCCCTCCGCTCTCCGTTCTGCTGACGCTCAGGAACTCTACCCTGTAGTGATTGAGCTCATGGAAGACAACGAGAACACTAAGGAAACTCTTCTTGGCGTTAACGCTCAGCTCGCTCAGCTCGACGGCTTCATCGAGGAGGTTTCTGACTTCCACGAGCGCGTAAGCGAGGCTCTCATCAACCTCAACGAGCTTTCTGAAAGCTACGACGAATTCAACCAGAGAATTTCTGACGAGCTCCAGAAGCTCATCGGTCTTGACTACGAGGAACTCGGCGACTTCAACCAGCGTGTAAGCGACCGCCTCGCATACCTCTCTGACCTTCTCGACACTATCGAAGGCACTGACTATGCAAACATGGTTACTGAACTCAAGGCTAAGCTTGAAGAACTCAGCACATATTCTTCTAAGATCGAAGAGCTCGAAGCTTTCAATGATCGTCTTTCCGAACAACTCGAACCGATGGTAGGCCTCAACTACGAGGAAATCAACGACTTCCACGAGAGAGTTAACGGCGCTCTCATCAACCTTCAGGAAGTTACTGATGAGATCTCTGGCGACCTCGAAAACATCAAGGAAAACCTCACCAATGCATTCGAAGCAAAAGACGCTGAAATCGCTGAAATCAACAGCCAGATCGAAAACCTCCAGAATTTCGCAACTGTTGTTCAAGAAGAATACGCCACCAACGAGAGTGTTGAAGCAGCATTTGATAGGCTCGGTACTACCCTTGACAAGTTGCAGAAGCAGGCAGACGCTACTGACACAGATCTCAAGAACATCGAGGAGAACCTCACCAACGCATTCGAAGCAAAAGACGCTGAAATCGCTGAAATCAACGGTCAGCTCGAAAACCTCCAGAATTTCGCAACTGTTGTTCAAGAAGAATACGCCACCAACGAGAGTGTTGAGAGCATGGCTACTAACTATGACGCTCTCATCGAAAAAGTTCAGAATAATGTTGGTGTAATTGGTAACGAGGTTGAAGGCCTTTCTAAGGATATGGAAGATGTTAAGGCTAACGTTAAGGACATGGGTGCTGACGTTGCTCAGATCGAAGGTCTCGCAAACGATATCGAAGCTCTCCAGAATGAGAATACTAAACTCAAATCTCAGATTGCCAATCTTGAAGCAATGATCGAAAATCTGCAAGAAGGGCTCATGCATCTTATGAATGGTGAAACACCTGATGATACCCCTACACCTGGTCCGCTGAACAACTAAAAACAAAATACAAGAGTATAAGCTCAAACAATAAGAAAGCATCCGGAATTCCGGATGCTTTCCTTTTTTATCCCCCTCCCCCAACCGCGCAATTCCATGGGTAGGCGGTTTGGCTTCGCCCAAGCTAAAGCAAGTCCCAACCGCCCAAGCAAGTCCCAACCGCCCAAACTAAAGCAAGTCCCAACCTCATAATAAATCAGGTCGGAGACCTGATGATCATGTCCAAACCCCAGACGAAGTCTGGGGTAGTCAGAACTTCAATCCTGTAGCCTCGGAGAGGCGCTTTATGGTAAAATTTCAGCCGGAACTTTAATGGTGTAGGCGCAGAACTGATTCTCAGCGCAGAACAGACAGACTTCCACAGATTTTTTTAACCTTGACTGCGAGCGGCGGTTAGAAACCGCCGACCCATAAGCTACGCCCTCAATCTATGGGTAGGCGGTTTGGCTTCGCCCAAGATAAAGCAAATCCCAACCGCCTAAGCAAGTCCCAACCGCCCAAGTGCCATTCCACCCCCCTGAGTAAACCTATGGGTAGGCGGTTTCCCAACCGCCCAAGCTAAAGCAACTCCCAACCTCATAATAAATCAGGTCGGAGACCTGATGATCATGTCCAAACCCCAGACAAAGTCTGGGGTAGTCAGAACTTCAATCCTGTAGCCTCGGAGAGGCGCTTTATGGTAAAATTTCAGCCGGAACCTTAAAAGTGTAGGCGCAGACCTGATCCTCAGCGCAGAACTAACAGACTTCCACAGAATTATTTTAACCTTGACTGCGAGCGGCGGTTAGAAACCGCCGACCCATAAGCTACGCCCTCAATCTATGGGTAGGCGGTTTCCCAACCGCCCAAGCAAGTCCCAACCGCCCGAGTGCCGTTCCACCCCCCACTGCATAAACCTATGGGTAGGCGGTTTCCCAACCGCCTCAGCTAAAATTGCCGACGCTACCGACAGCATGAGCAGGACTACCTCCGAGAATTTTCTTATAAACTCGCAGCGGACTTTGCGAAGAAACCATCAAAAGAAAGATCCTCGTCTAATTCCGGCCAATGAATACCATAATAGGATAAAGTGTAGTCTTCAAGGGCTTCCCGGCCGGCATTGTGCAGTCGAGAATAAGATGCAAAATATTCACACCCTACACGCCCATCTGTTGTCTCTATCCAGATAGCATCATCCCCTATCCAAATTCGGTGTATGTCTGTTTTATTCATATTTTATCTCATTTTTTATCATTGCCGAAATTCTCTTTCCAACGTTGCTCTATCACTTCCTGATTCTCTTCGATGATGGATTCGATCATTCGCAGCTCGTTCTTTTTGAAACCATGATTATAGACCAACTCCGGACCGTAAATATTATACTTCGCTTCAGCGTCGCCTTTACTTACATGAACATGTACCGGATCGTGCTCATTCGACCAGAAGAAGAACCGATAGCCGAAAAGATAAAATAGAGTAGGCATATTATGTATGTTTTTTATGTTGCATCACAAAAGTAATAAAAAGATTTGAATTTACAAAAATTATTAGTCTTCAACATCATCCCGCTCTTAAAAAATCTCCCTCTCTCCGCACTTCCATCCCTCCGCGTGAGAAATGCTCGCCTGCAATCTAACACCTATAAACCGAAAGCTTACCACTAATTTGTATTTTATAAAAATTTCCCTTATCTTTGCACTCTGTTATATTT
>JAIECF010000203.1 GCA_029068655.1 Muribaculaceae bacterium
AACTATTACTGTAATGGTGTATTGGTGTAGTAATACACTGCAAAATTATGATAAATTTTCCAATCCTCCAAATATTAAGACGTTTTTTTTCATAAAATGTGACAGGTTCCGTGGTTAATCCTCAAAAAAAATTAGTATATTTGCCCGATAATATGGAAAAGGAATGAAAAGAATAGGGATTTTAAGTGATACACATGCTTGTTGGGACGACCGATATGCAGAGCACTTCAAGGATTGCGATGAGATATGGCATGCCGGAGATATAGGAGACTATGCTATAGTGGATCGTCTTCAGGATATTGCTCCCGTAGTAAGAGCTGTATCGGGAAACATAGATCATGGAATGGTGAAACGTAAGTGCCGTGAACTTGAAATATTTGAAATTGAAGGCCTAAAGGTTCTGTTGACCCATATTGGAGGTTATCCGGGAAAATGGAGCAAAGGAATGAAGACATTACTGAGGCAAGAGGGAATTGGGTTGATGGTTGACGGCCACTCCCATATTCTCAAGGTGATTTACGATAAGGAACTTCAACTTCTTCATATTAATCCTGGAGCCGCCGGACAGTTTGGATGGCATAGTGTCAGGACACTTGTTAAACTGACAATCGATGGTACAGAGATGCGCGACTGTGAGGTCATAGAACTGGCTTGACTAATTCATAATGCCTAATGCATAATTCATAATCAAGTCAGATAAGTAAAGTATCTTGAATAATATTCGGTTGTTATTTATAAATCTCATTTATAGGTATTGGTTGGATGGAGAAAATTTTGTAATTTTGCAGTAATTTAGAATCAGTCTATATAGCAAAATGAGATTAGTCGATCTTCAGCCCGGTGAGACCGGTGTCATTACAAAGATTCTCGGCCACGGAGCTTTCCGTAAGCGAGTAATGGAGATGGGGTTTGTCAGGGGACGTGAAGTGACCTGCATGCTTAACGCACCGCTTCAGGATCCTGTCAAGTATGCATTGATGGACTATGAGGTATCGCTGCGACGCAATGAGGCATCCATGATTGAGATCATGCCGCTTCAGGAATGGCACGAACATGAGCCCGATGCTGAAAAGGCAGAGAAAAAGGCTACAGCCAAACATGATGAGAATGCGTCACATGCCGTAAGGCACGACAAAATCATTAATGTCGCTTTGCTTGGAAATCCTAATTGTGGAAAGACTTCGCTTTTCAATATCGTGAGCGGTGCTAACGAGCATGTAGGCAATTATGCGGGAGTTACAGTCGACGCAAAAAAGGGACACCTTAATTATAAAGGATACCGTATAAACATAGTCGATCTTCCCGGTACTTACTCACTCTCGGCTTATAGTCCTGAAGAGCAGTATGTAGTGAGATATCTTCGCGATGAGACGCCTGATGTCATGGTCAACGTGATAGTGGCCTCTAATCTTGAGCGGAATCTTTACATGACTACTGAGCTCATCGATATGAACCGACCTATGGTTATTGCCCTCAATATGTATGATGAACTTGAGAAGTCAGGTGCAAAGCTCAAATATCAGGAACTCGGAGGTATGCTTGGTGTGCCTATCGTTCCTACGGTAGCATCGACAGGCAGGGGAGTGTATAAATTGCTTGATACTGTAATAGAGGTGTATGAAATGAGGCATCCTGATATCAGGCACATACATGTTAAGATGAGTCCTGAGATAGAATCGGGTGTTGATGTGCTTCGCTCCGACCTTAAAGCCGCTTCGAATATCCCCCAGCATTTCGCCACCCGCTATCTTGCGATCAAACTTCTTGAAGGAGACCCTGAGGCCGAACTACTTATAAGAAATACTCCTGATTTTGATAGAATAATCACCGACCGTGACAGGGTTGCGGGCGAAATCAAGCAGGAACTCAACGAAGATGTCCAGACCGCTGTAGCGGCCAATAAGTACGGATTCATACAAGGTGCTCTTGCTGAGACCCTCGAAGGCGATCTGGTGAAGGAAGAGAAGACAACCAAGATAATAGATACGTTGGTGACAAACAAGCTTTTCGGGTTCCCTATTTTCCTTGCAGCTATGTTCTTTATCTTCTGGTGTACTTTCGAGCTCGGCTCATACCCCATGGAATGGATTGAGGATCTTGTGGCGTGGATATCTCAGCTTGCATCTCGCTTTTTGCCGGAAGGCCCTCTGAAAGATCTGATCATAGATGGTATCATCGGAGGAGTGGGAGGAGTTATTGTATTCCTTCCCAATATCCTTATTCTTTATTTCTTCATATCCTTTATGGAGGATTCCGGATATATGGCGAGGGTTGCGTTCATCATGGATAAACTGATGCATAAGATGGGACTACATGGAAAAAGCTTCATACCTCTCGTCACAGGCTTTGGTTGCAACGTACCGGCAATAATGTCAACTCGCATCATAGAAAGCAGTTCAAGCAGGTTGATTACTATTCTTATTCTTCCATTCATGTCTTGTTCGGCCAGGCTTCCGATATATGTCCTGCTGGCAGGAGCGTTTTTTCCACAGCATGGAGCTCTTGTCTTCTTCAGCTTATACCTTATAGGTATAATTGTAGCTATACTTACGGCTAAGTTTTTGAGGAAATTCTGGTTTAAGCTTGACGAGACTCCTTTTGTCATGGAATTACCCCCATATCGGGTGCCTACTTCCAAGGCTGTCATGAGAAGCATGTGGTCAAAGGCAAAACAGTATCTGCAGAAGATGGGAGGACTCATTCTGGTAGCTTCAATCATAATATGGGCTTTATCATATTTTCCTCAATATTCGTTTGATGAAGTTCCGGAGTCTTATGTAGAAGCGACTCTTTCCGAGATGCCTGAGTTTGAGCGTGCTGACAAATCGGATCAAGAGATAAATGATCTTGTTCTTCACACCTATCAGCAGGAGCATTCTATTCTTGGAAGCATCGGTAAATTCTGTGAACCGGTAGTTCGTCCTATGGAGCTTGGCTGGCAGTCATGTGTTTCACTAATAGCAGGAATGGCTGCTAAGGAAGTGGTAGTTTCCACAATGGGTGTTCTCTATGTGGGAGATGACGATGCGGATGCCTTGAGTAAAAGGCTTACGACTCCGTCACCACTTACAGGAAAAGCTCCGTTCACGACAGCATCTGCTATAGCATTCCTTGTATTTGTGTTGCTTTATTTTCCTTGCATAGCTACATTGACGGCAACAGTCAGGGAGACAGGCAGCTGGCGTTACGGTCTTTTCTCTCTTTTCTATAATACGATACTGGCCTGGATTCTCGCAGTATTCGCCTTTAACATCGCAAACCTATTCGTATAGAGATTCCACTCATTTCATACTTAAAAGGGAATGTTTTTCGTTATCATAATATGACACGAAAAACATTTCTTTTTTGCTTTATATTCGGATGCCTTTCATCTCCGGTTTTCTCCCAATCACTGACATTTTCAGGAAACTCTCTTAAAGTATTGGAGGAGACACCGGAGAAATCGACAGGGCTTGAGAAGATCTATGTGCTTTACTCAACAGAGGGAGTTACAGCTTCGTATACTTCTTCAGAAGGCAACCGGATACATTGGCTCCAATACGGCAATCTCGGAGGAGGTCATGCTGAAGAAGTTTCTTCTACCCAAGACGGAAATACAAGTATATTGTCTTTTCTTGAAGGTGACAAAGGATATATCGTTGAAGACGGAGACAGAAGATATTGTTTCTGGATAACAAATTATCTTCCTCACCGTCTCAAACTCCAGTCGGCAGCTCCGGCAATTGATGAGGAATGTGGGGTGACTGTTATAGATGTAGTTGGTGTAGGAGACCCTATAAGGTATTTTACTGTCAATGGTATGCAAAAGACTCTTAATCAGGATATAACCATTGAATATTCAACTCAGGAATGGAATGGGGGTTCTAATCATACCAATTTTGAGGATATAGAGGTTGTAAAGAAATTCGAGAGTCTGCAGTCTCAATACAGGCTATCGCCTCCAAACTATTGCCGCACGATATTTAAAATATCCGGCGATAAGTTCTTAAAAGAATGGAACTGGGAAGAGTCGGTTGAGACCTCCATAATTGATCCAAGCTCGGTTGATGCCCGTACATTTGCTATTCAGCTTACAGGTTCTTCCGAAGATGAATCGATCGCCTTAGAGGGAAGCAATCAGATAGGAAGCGGAAAACAGGATGGGCTGGGAGGGTCGGCCCCATGTGAGATAAGATTTGAAGCTTATGTGACCGATGGAATAGTTCATCACGAATGGCAGCTTACGAGAGATGTTTCGTTTAATGAAATAGACTATCGTTTCACTCAGCAGGATCTTGATTATACTTTTATGGAGGAAGGCACCCATTATCTTCGATATTTAGGAAGTAATTCCGACGGAAGCTGCGAATATATAAGCGATGTCTATGAAGTAATGATAGGAGAGAGTGCCCTAAAGATTCCAAATGCGTTCTCTCCCAACGGAGACGGTGTCAATGATGAATGGAAAGTAGCGTATAGATCCCTGATGAATTTCCAATGCTCGATATTTGACCGTCAAGGTCATCAGGTATGCCATCTCACTTCCCCTGACCAAGGATGGGACGGAAAAGTGGGGGGGAAGACTGTAGACTCGGGAGTGTTTTACTATGTGATCGAAGCCACAGGTACGGATGGCAAGAAATATAAGAAAAGCGGAGATATAAATATAGTTAAATTTGTAGGAAGGAACGGCACATCTTCCGGAAATGAGCAATAATGGCATACTAATTGTTATAGTAGTCCGTACAGTTTATTTGAAAATATGGAAGAAATGATAAAGGCTGAGGACCGTATCGAGGTTTCCGGTGCGAGAGTCCACAACCTCAAGAATATAGATGTGACTATTCCTCACAATTCACTGAGCGTCATAACGGGTCTGAGTGGTTGTGGGAAGTCCTCGTTGGCTTTCGACACTATCTTTGCCGAGGGTCAACGCCGCTACATAGAGACTTTTTCAGCTTATGCCCGCAATCTGCTCGGAAGTATGGAGCGTCCTGACGTAGACAAGATCACAGGTCTAAATCCAGTAATAAGCATTGAGCAGAAGACGACGAACAACAATCCGCGCTCTACCATAGGCACTACTACGGAAATATACGATTTTTTCCGTCTTCTTTTCGCACGTCTCGGTGAACCGCGCAGCTATATCAGCGGTAAACCGATGGTGAAATACACAAAAGAGAAAATTGTGGAGATGGTCAGCAAGACATTCGCTGAACGGAAGATCTATGTGCTTGCACCTCTCGTCAGAAACCGCAAGGGCCATTACAAGGAACTATTTGAAAATCTCCGTAAGAAAGGATATCTCAATGTGCGTGTCGACGGTGAGCTCCGGGAACTTTCGTTCGGAATGAAGACCGATCGCTACCGCAACCACGACATAGAGCTTGTGATCGACCGTATGAAGGTGCGTGAAAACGAGCAGGACCGATTGAAGAAGGCCGTTGAGGAAGCACTGAAACAGGGCGACAAGCAGATGATGGTGATTGATATGGAAACCGGGAAGCTGCATCATTTCTCCCTTCTCCTTATGGATTCGGAAAACGGTCTCTCATATCCGGAACCTGCTCCGCATAATTTCTCGTTCAATTCCCCGCAGGGCGCATGCCGACGCTGCAAAGGTCTTGGAGAAGTCAACATCGTTGACGTAGACAAGATAATCCCAGACCGCAACAAGTCGATCTACGAAGGTGGTATCGTACCGCTTGGTAAATACAAGAACAGTATGGTCTTCATGCAGATCGAAGCTATTTGCAAGCTTCACGGTGCAACCCTCAAGACTCCTATAAAGAATCTTTCGGAGGAGGCCCTCGACGATATCCTTAACGGTACTGATGCACGTCTCGCCATCACGAGCCTTCAGACTTATTCGTATGAATCAAGCTACGAAGGACTGGTGAAATATATTGAGGCCCAGCAGAGCGATGATTTCGGCAGTGAAGCTAAGAAATGGAGCGAGCAGTTCTATACTCGTTCGGCATGTCCGGAATGCAATGGTCAGCGGCTGAATAAGATCTCGCTTCATTACTATATCGGCGGGAAGAATATCGCTGATGTGGCAAATATGGACATCAAGGAACTTTACGAATGGACTCAAGGGCTTGAGGACCGTGTTGACAGCCAGCGTCGTCTCGTGGCTGTCGAGATCATGAAGGAGATTCGGTCAAGATTGAAGTT
>JAIECF010000204.1 GCA_029068655.1 Muribaculaceae bacterium
GTCTCGCATGGTTTCTGTAGATAACCCTTGTTTTAAGGTAGACCTTGTGCTTTTTTACGTATTCGAGGCATTAAAATTTGTAAAATGTTACGATTTTTAATGTCGCTTGCGTGATATTTGGACAATTTTATATATATTTGCAGATGAATTTAGCATCAGAAACTAAAATTTCCTCCGGGAAAGCCCCTTATTAGTTGATTTTATTCATGAGAAACTTGATAATTTCCCTTGCGATGGCTCTGCTGTCGCTCATGACTTGCCTCTCTGCTCAGGGTGGCCGAGCCAATACTGGACGTCTTTTCGACGATCCTGCTGTGATTGCCGGCGATTACACCGGCTTCTGTCAGGATAAGGACGGTTATATTTGGATAGGCACCAATCGAGGACTTATCAGGTTTGACGGCAATAGTTATGACACTTACCGTCATGATGATGCCGTCGAGGGTTCTATTTCCGACAGCCGTATTCTTAGTGTGCTGTGCGATACTAAAGGAAGGGTGTGGGTAGCTACAGCCAACGGCCTTAACCTTTATTGGCCTGAAAGTGATTCGTTCAGTGTCATTTCGCTCCCCTCCAAAGATCTTTATGGCTATATAATCGGTCTTGCGGAGCAGACCGATGGAACTGTGACGTTTGTTGTGTCGGGAGTTGGTCTCTATGTCGTCGATGACTCAGGCGAGAGTCCGGTAGCGGTGATGTATCCCGGCGGACAGGTGGAAAAGGATTTCAATACTATAGTCTGTTGCCGCAATGGCAAGATATTTCTTGGTTCTCGTGATGGGACGGTATATTGCATGGCGCCCAACGGACGTATCACTTCCATAAAGGTGACCGACGGCTCTTATATCTGGATGCTTGCTCTCGAGGAGGATGATAATGTGCTTGTAAGCACTCTCAATGATGTATATCGCATCGACAGCAGGAATGGTACATTCTCAAGGCTTGCGATCGACGGACATATTTCAATCACCAACCTGTCAAATGCTGCTAAAGGGCGGGTTTATGTCGCCACTTCCGGCGAAGGTCTTTGGGAGGTTGCGACGGGATCGGATACCGTCACGAAATGCTCCGACCTCTACTGTGCCTTCCTGAATCTTGCCGATGCTAAGATAGGAGCGGCTTATATGTCTCCGGGAGGAGACCTTTGGCTCGGTTGTAACTATAAGGGCGTAGTGCTTTTGCTTGGTCGCCATATTCCTTTCCTTTACAGAAAATTATCGGATATCTTCCCTGATTTTGGTGGAGGTATAGGAGCTCTGAATGAGTGGAAAGGTCATTCCTTGGTGGCGCTTGACAAGGGTAGGATAGTCATGTTTGGCTCCGGAGGGAAAGTGCTGATGACTGCGGTTATTCCTGGAGCTGACAAAATTACCCACATTGAAATGATCGGCGGCGACAAGGCTCTTGTCTCCGTAGCTGATAATGGAATCTGGGAACTCTCGATTCCTTCGGGCGAGGTAAGGAAATTTCTCGATATTCCGGGCAAGTATCCCTCTATAGTCACTGCGCCGGGCAATGACGGTGAGCTTTTCGTCGGTGTTTATGGAGCCGGACTGATGCGCTACGACATTAATAGCGGCAGGCAGACCTGGATCCCCTATGATCCTGACGGCAACCGGCTCACAAATCCATATATCACAAGTCTTAATCATACATCCGACGGTAAGGTATGGATCGGACTGTATAGCGGTATCGCCTGCTATGACCTTAAGGCCGACAGACTGCTTGAGTTGGATCAGGAGCCCTTTCTGAAAGGAGCCACTTTCGACATAGTGCCCTGCATGACCGACAATTCCGTCTGGGTCGGGACAAGCCACGGACTTATACATTTTGATCCCGATAAAGGAGTCCTGAAAAAATATACCACTGCTGATGGCTTGAGCGACAATGATATCCGAAGTATATCCCGTGATCACAATGGAGGTAAATGGATCGGCACCATGCATGGCCTGTCGTATGTGACTCCAGATAATGAGCGGATACTCTCTTATTACGGTGGAAATGGCCTTATCGAGAATTCATTCAATCAGATCAGGTATTCTCCCTCAAGAAAAGGCATCTATATGGGCAGCGACGTGGGTGTGACTGCGTTTATGCCCGACTCGGTTCCCGCTCCCGGTTTCGACCATAAGGTAAAGGTATCGGCAATGTATCTTAATGGTGAGAGGTTGCTCCCTAATATGAAGAACGGCCGTCACGTGGTGATTTCAGGAAGTCCCATGAGTCCGGAGTCTCTCTGTCTTCCTTACAAGGATAATGCCATTACCTTCCGGCTGTCTACCATGGATTTCCGCGACGCCTCCAATATGCGCTATAAGTGGCGTCTCAATAAGAACGATGAATGGATAGAGACTGCCCCCGGCGACAACATGCTCTATCTTCCCCATCTTGATCCAGGAAAATACAACCTTGAGATCTGTGCTTCGGAAAATAATGTCGATTCCGATCCCACATTGATACGTATTCAGGTTTCTCTTCCCTGGTATTGGTCAGGGCTGGCGAAAATGATCTATGCCATCCTGCTCATTGCCTTTTTATTCCTCGGATATGTTGTCTTGAAGAAGCGCAGGGAAGAAAAGATCAATGAGGATAAGATCAAGTTCTTCATGGATGTTTCCCACGACATACGTTCCCCGATGACACTCATCCTCAGCCCCCTCGAGTCGTTGATGAAGGAAGATCACGGCCACGACGTCAATGTGAAGCTTGGCGTCATGCATCGCAATGTGCAGCGCGTGATGAGTCTTATGAATCAGCTTCTCGACATACGTAAGCTCGACAAGGGCAAGATGAGGCTTTCCTGCAGAAAGACGAATGTCGTCTCGTTTGTCGGCGATCTCGTGGAGCTTTTCAAGCCTCAGGCCCGGGATAAGGATCAGACACTCACATTTACTGAGGTGAGCGATCCCGGAAACGTATGGCTCGATCGTGATAACTTCGATAAGATCATGGTCAATCTGATCTCTAATGCCATCAAGTATACTCCGGCCGGAGGCTCGATCAATGTTTCGGTGGAGTCTGTCGAGGATGAGAGGCTTGGCCGTTGCCTCCGTGCGAGCGTTACGGATACGGGAATAGGCCTTGATTCAAAGGCCTTGACAAAACTCTTCGAGCCATTCTATCGAGTGCGTGAGAGCCATACTCCGGCTACTATGGGGTTTGGCATAGGTCTTGATCTTTGCCATCGTCTCGTAGAGTTGCATCATGGTGAGATATCCGCCGTCAATCGTGAGGATGGCGTGAAGGGCAGCGTGTTCTCTGTGTTGATTCCTGTCGAAGAAACCCGTTATGCAGAAGGCGAACTTGTTGAGGGCGAGATAGAGGAGCAGCCTTCCGGCCAGCATCTTATGATGGCCGGCGCGTCCCCTGCAGGGGACCTGCCGTCAAGGGCTGCGCCCCTGACGGCAGGTAAAAAAATCCTTCTTATCGACGACGATGCTGAACTGAGGGGATATATAGCGACCCTATTAGGTAAGAATTATAAGGTGAAAGAGGCCCCGGACGGCACTGAGGCCCTTAAGGTTATAGCCGACTGGAGTCCCGATATAGTGGTCAGCGATGTCGTTATGCCCGGAATGGATGGACTGACTTTACTTAAGCGTCTGAAATCGAATACGCAGACCAATCATATTCCGGTCATCCTGCTGAGCTCAAAGACTGCGGTAGCTGACCGTATGGCCGGTTGGGACAAAGGTGCAGATGCATATCTCGGCAAACCTTTCAATACCGATGAGCTTGAGGCTCTTGTCGATACGTTGATCGAAAACCGTATGCGCATGAAAGGTAAGTTCTCGGGTGCGCAGGATACGGAAGGAAAGATCGATGCGCCGGAGATGAAAGGCAACGACGAAGTGCTCCTCGATCGTATCATGAAGGAGATCAACGCTCATATCGACGATCCTGACCTGAATGTAGAGCGTCTGTCGTCGGAGGTAGGTGTAAGCCGGGCACATCTGCACCGCAAGATGAAAGACCTTATCGGCATGACTCCGAGCGACTACATACGCAATATTCGCCTCAAGCGCGCCTGTGAGCTCCTTAAGCGTCCCGATATCGAGGTGACTCAGGTGGCTTATAAGATCGGCTTTACGTCGCAGCCTCATTTCTCGTCGCATTTCAAGCGCTACACCGGATTCTCACCATCCGAATATCGCGCGAAATGCCTCGCAGGTTCAGATCCCGGTATCTCTGTAGATTAGTTGCTGCGTTCTTATGCTATCAGGCCTTTCTGCTCATGTGTCAGGCCTGTTTTACAAATTTGAATTCATCATATTCAGATTTGAACGGGGATGAAGCGTTATGCAATACATGGTTGACATAGATATACGGGCATTTGCGATATTCTTTGTAATTTTGCAATCGTAATACTAACCGATTCCGCAATGAATTACAATCGCATCATCCACTTCATTTCAGCTTTGTTGCTTTCGGTCACGGCCGTTGCAACGGGTTTCGCTCAAGACCATGGTGTCATGCGCAACCCCATGATATGGGCTGATGTCCCGGATCCCGATGTGATTAGGGTAGGGGATGATTATTATATGGTGTCCACTACCATGCATCTGATGCCCGGTTGCCCGGTAATGCATTCTAAGGATCTTGTCAACTGGGAGACCGTCGGATACGTTTTCGATAAGCTTCATGATACTCCCCGCTACGATCTCGAAGAGGGAACCGTATATGGTAAAGGACAATGGGCAACCTCGCTTCGTTACCGCGACGGTGTGTTCTATGTGCTGTTCTCTCCCAACGATCAGCCTTATCGCTCCTATATATATAAGGCTGTAGATCCGGCCGGACCGTGGGAGCTCGTCACCAGGACCGATCATTTCCACGATGCGTCGCTTCTTCTTGATGACGATGGACGGGCTTACGTCTTTTACAATGGAGGAGAGATACGCCTGCGCGAGCTGAACCCTGATCTCTCCGGAGTGAAGGAAGGTGGTATCGACAAGGTGGTCATATATCCTGACTCTGAAGAGACCGGACTGCATGAAGGCAGCCGCGTTATAAAGCACGATGGAAAGTATTATGCATTCGTTATTTCCTGGCCGGCAGGAAAGCCCCGCCGTCAGCTTTGCTACAGGGCTGACGATATCGAGGGGCCTTATGAGAAGATGGTGGTCCTCGAATCACAGTTCGGTGGATTTCCTTATGTAGGTCAGGGTTGCCTCGTCGACGGCAAGGAAGGCGACTGGTGGGGCGTCATATTTCAGGATAGAGGAGGCGTCGGGCGTGTATTGACGCTGAATCCATGCACCTGGAAGGATGGTTGGCCTATGCTCGGCGACCGCGATGGAAAAGTCCCTGCGGAGATAGAGATGAAGATATCTCCCGATATCAAGGGGCGAGTGGCGGAATCCGATGATTTTGATGGATCAAAGTCCATTTATTGGCAATGGAATCACAATCCCGTCGATTCAGCGTGGTCCCTCTCAGAGCGTCCCGGGTTCCTTAGGCTGAAGACCTCCCGCGTAGTCCCTGACATATTTCAGGCTCCCAATACGATATCACAGCGTATGGTCGGCCCGAAGAGCGAGGCCACGGTCAAGATGGATGTAAGCGGTATGCTTCCCGGCGATAGAGCCGGACTGGCTGCCTTTAACGGCGATTCAGGGCTTCTGTATGTCGATTGCGGAGCTGACGGAAAGTCGATCGTGATGTCTGAATCCTCTATCGTATTGTCCGAACCTGGACATAAGGTGGCGGAAGTCAAGGACAAGGAGGTGGCGCGTCGGCCGCTTGAGAATGATATCATATATCTTAAGATTGTCACAGATTTTAATCCGGGCCGCGATATAGCTTGTTTCTTCTGGAGTCTCGACGGCGAGGATTGGAAAGAGATCGGTGAAGACTTCAAGATGATATTCGACTATCGACGCTTCTTCATGGGTACCCGTTTCGCGATATTCAACTACGCTACGGAGTCTCTCGGAGGATACATTGACGTGGATAGTTTTGTGATGGATAAAGCAAATGATTGATATATTAAAAAGGTTAATTTTTTAATCGGTGTTTTTAACATCGTTTGATAGGTAGGTTTATCTACTCGACCACTTGCTTACATTAAGATATATAAGCAAAGATTGAACAGTTATTTTTTTTAGTAAAGATTGATTATAGGTTTAGTTATTAGGTAGTGGTTGTGG
>JAIECF010000205.1 GCA_029068655.1 Muribaculaceae bacterium
ATAGTACGTAAATCACTGGATAATGGTAGAATTGTTGGGGCAATATGCAATGGAGCATCCTTTATGGCTAAGCATGGATTTCTCAATGGGGTAAAACATACAGGCAACGGCCTGGAGCAGTTGAAACTATGGGGTGGAGACTGCTATAACAATACGGATGGCTACGTTCATCAGCAGGCCGTCTCAGACAGAGGAATCGTCACGGCCAATGGCTCCGGTGCTCTTGAATTTACAAAGGAACTTCTGTTGCTTCTTGAAAACGATACACCGGAACGTGTAGAAATGTATTATCAGTTTAACAAGCAGGGCTTCTGCTCATTGTTCCCGGGCTAAGAAATGAAGCATTATAATACTACTAAGGAAGCATGAATGTAGAGGAATTAAGGGAATACTGCCTTTCGCTGGGCGACGTGGAGGAGAAGATACCGTTCGGGAAATTCGCACGGAGGTATGACGCCACGTTGGTGTTCTACGTAAAGGGACATATGTTCTGCATGTTCGACCTTGATGATTTCACCTGGGTAGCCATGCGCTCGACCGCGGATGAAATTGATGAGATAGCACTTAACCATACGGCTGTGCTTCCAGGACGAAAGAATATGCGGTTGTGGCTCAACGTTGCTCTTGGGGAAGATCTAACGGATTCAATGATTTTCGATCTCGTAAGACGCGCTTACGAGATCATCAAGGATAAGTATAAAGATCGTACATATCAGAAATCCAACCTTTCATAGCCTGCCGGAGCGACAAAGGGGAAAGGACCTCAAGCCAGGCTCCGTCGTGAAGCAGACGCATGATGAAGTCGTAGGTAGGAGCTACATATAATTCAAAATCGGCATAATCATCATGTTCTTCTATCAACCTCTGGCTATGGTGTATCGGCAGAGAGTTGACATAGTGCCGGTGCTGTGTATAAGCCCGAATCACAATCTTCTCAGGTCTGGCTTTATCTGAGACCACACCATACATCGAAGCAAAATAATCCGCGGCAGAGAAGTCCTTTGGCAACTTGAAAGTGTCTTCAAGGATCTTGAGCGATTCAATACGGTCAAGGCCATAAATTTCAGGCCGGTCCTTATCCTTTGGTCTCGCCAAGAGATACCACCTTCCCTCAAACAATTTAAGACAGTACGGCTCCACCACAGAGCCGCTGATTTCGCCTGTCTTGAAAGAATTATATGTCATTTCCACAACCTTATTGCGCTTAATAGCCTCTACAATAGGAATGAGATATAACCGTCCGGAAGGGATTTCCTCGATAAGAATACGATTG
This sequence comes from Muribaculaceae bacterium, assembly GCA_029068655.1. Taxonomy (GTDB): domain Bacteria; phylum Bacteroidota; class Bacteroidia; order Bacteroidales; family Muribaculaceae; genus Lepagella. Next base: position 1,274 of record JAIECF010000205.1, read on the forward strand.
TGCAACGATAGATTCCCTTCAATGATATTTCCGACTGAAAATGTATCAAGCATCCAACGTTTAAGCTTATTATCATCAATGATTTCCGGATTGGCAATATAATACACATATCCCCCCATTGTCTGACATTCGATATCAATACCAAGCTTAGAACGTATAGCATCCCTCCACCGGTTGAATGTCCCCCGGTGAAGAGGTTTATAGTCGCTCATGTCCTTGTTACGCTCCCATTCGTCGGAAAGATCCTTATGGGAAATCTTTCCGTGCCGACGAATGGTGTCGATAAGCCAGATATATTTTTTCAGTTGCGTCATTCCACCGCACTGATTACATCATCAACCAAAGCATCGAAATGCAGTTTCAAGTTCTCTTTACTCTGACGCGAAGGATGGATAGTGCGGGCTGCATATTTGACACCGTGAATATTGATTCTATCAAGGAATATGCCTTCTTTCACTGATTTAAAATCATCGTCATCCAGATTGAAGATTTCCTTGATCTCCCTATCGGCTCCGAAACCTGTAAGAAAGAAAATAACGTCCGGCTTCAGGATTCTTACTTCTTCCTCCACGACATTGAAGTATTCCCGTTCGATCTCACGAATTTCCGCAGTAGGTCTACGGCAACTTTTGCCGAAATCCATACCGCCGCAACCGATCTTTGACACGTTGTTCCATACAGCCTCAACCCTCCGGTTACCAAGCCGCTCCCTCAACTGACCCATCAGCTGGTTCTGGCGACGCGTGAATACAGTCTTACCCACTCCATTATCTTCATAACAATAGGCATGGTAGATATCTCCGATACCATAGACCTCAGGCTCACCATCTGCGTGTCTGCCTTTAATTTCGTGCAGAATGTCTTCAGAAGTCGACAGATTAAAGTTATATGTCCCGTAAGGATACTGTCCTCTTTCCACGATATCGTTCCAATTGTTGGTTTCGCGGCCAAAAACCATCACACGTATATCTGCGTTCTCATACGCTCCATCATCATTGAGCTCGATAAGCAAAGGAAGAGCAGGCTTTATCGCATCCGGATCATCGAATAGAGGCCTTACAGCCTTATAGAGACCCGGGATATGGGAGCCATATAGATTCACCAATTTGTCGTTGATAGTCTTCTCTTCTATCGGATTAAACTTTAAATTATCCATATTAAAAATATCAACAGAATAGTCAACCAGCAGTTTTTTTAGCTCTAATAGTCAAAGGTCGCTTCTTCATCAGTAAAGGAGTCATCGGAGGGCATTTGAATTCCTATACTTCCGTCGGCACGCTCGGAAAGGACGAAACTGAATACCATATTGGTCGCATATTTCCATTCCATCTGTTTTGTGGCAAGCAAATACTTATCCCCTTTCGCATCGGTATAGAACAACTGCAGTCCCTCACTGCCGGGTCCGTATGGAATCTGGATCTTCCGGGTCATCTCATCTCCTGGCTTTACGCTCCATTCGCTGCTCTCCTTGTCAGCGGCTATATCAAAGACTAATGTGAGTTTACCCTCTGTGAAGTTTTCCGGCTTCAATGTAATCGCCATCAGGCAAAGTTCAAGCTTGACCGTTATGCCGGTGTGATCGTCATCAATAGTAAACTCCTCCGTCTTGCCGGTATATCTTGGTGTTGTTCCGCGCCTCATCTCCTGAACCAAGGTTCCGGAGGCTGTGGTCTGATAAATACAACTCAGCAGATGGCGCAGTTCCGGACCTTGATCTCCACTGAATCCTCCTTCGGTTCCGGAGTAATAGACCGGACAGTTCAAAGTGTAGGATTTCAGTCCACGTTCGAAAGAGAACGGTGCTCCGTAAGTGCCGTCGGGATAATTGTAGACTATATCCTTTGCATTCGGATAATATGTCATGCTTATAGTGTAGGTGCCACCCTTCACGAACTTGAAGACGATGTCGTCTATGTCGTCAAACACACCGCTCGCATATATGCGGAATGGATTAAAGGCGGAGACTTTACGATTTATCTCCACACCTATCAGGTCGCGACTATTGCCACTCCTACTTGTGAACTCCTCCTGCCGCATATCCATCAAGGATGAGATTTTTACTGCGATGGAGTCGTCGACAGCGGCAGCAGGGCTTTCCGGCTCATCGGGAAGCATAGGGCTCCCTTCAGAAGAAGAGCATGAAGAGAATGCGGTCGCTGCCAATATAAGGCTCATTAAGGCAAGAAAATAATTCCTGATCATTTGATTTGTATTTATGGGTTTATATTCCGGTTGTGTCTCGCTGAGTGTGACTATGACGAATCCTCCTTATAAGCCACGCTGCAAAGTTAATCACTGACTGTCTCATTTTTCAGTACAGGCTCCGACTTAATTACAAACAACGGCCGACATGTGTGTTCCTGAAAAAGGTTGACTCGATTTTGTATGTTTACTGATTCAAGTTTACTCTATTACTGGAGTTGGTTGA
>JAIECF010000206.1 GCA_029068655.1 Muribaculaceae bacterium
AGTTGTTCGGTTTCGCTTTGCCGTTCAATAGTAGTATAACAAATCGTCTTGAAAACAGCAACTGTTTTTTCACAAATTTTTTTAATATTTTTTAAGGTTTAACTTTACGCACTGTTTCCGTCCTGATTCATTCCCTATTGCTGCTCGCCCCCTTTGGATTTTTATTCTGAAGGTTGAAGAATTTTTGATATGAGTCCTTTTGGTAGAATTAAATAAAATGTGTAATTTTGCATCTGATAAAATTTGGATACCATGAACCTGACTCAAAAGAAACTTTTTTCTGAAGCGATGGCTTCAGCTATCCTGTGTCTGGCCTTGTCCGGATGCTCCGCCACCGGCCGACAGTCAAACGCGCCTGAGATGCCGGTACTTCTCGGCGAGAGGCTGCTCGCCGACGACAGTATACACGTAAACGCGCACGGAGGCATGATACTGGAGAGCGATGGAACATACTACTGGTATGGGGAGCACCGAGGTGACGGCACTCCGGGAAGCATGCAGAAAGGTGTGGCTCTCTATATCTCCGACAACCTCATCGATTGGAAGAACCGCGGCATAGTGCTGCAGCTGCCCGACTCGGTAGGGCATCCGCTGGAACGTGGATGCAAGATAGAGCGTCCGAAAGTGGTCTATAACCCACGGACCGGAAAGTACGTCATGTGGTTCCACCACGAACTCAAGGACCGGGGCTATGAGGCCGCACAGGCCGGTCTGGCGGTTGCCGACAGGCCGGAGGGGCCGTTCACTTTCGTCAGGAGCTCCCGCGTTAATCCCGGGGTATATCCGGAAAACCTCTCCGAGGCGGACCGAACCCTCGCGTGGAATCCGGAATTGGAATGGTGGACCGACGAATGGTATGACCAGCTGCGCCACGGCAGCTTCGTAAAGCGTGACCTTGAGGGTGGACAGATGTCTCGGGATATGACAATTTACGTTGACCGTGACGGTAGGGCTTACCATATATATTCATCGGAAGACAATCTGACCATTCAGATCGCCGAACTTGACTCAAGCTATACCAACCATACGGGACGCTATATACGTGTGTCGCCGGGAGGACATAACGAGGCTCCGACGGTTTTCGAGAAAGACGGTATCTACTGGATGATCACTTCCGGATGCACCGGCTGGGCACCGAACGCTGCCCGCCTGCTACGCGCAGACTCAATAATGGGAGAGTGGACACAGCTTGAGGGGAATCCGGCAAAAGGGGAAGGCTCGGAGACGACTTTCGACACACAGGGCACTTATATCTTCAAGCAAGGCGATACGTTCACCTTTATGGCTGATAGGTGGAATCCGGAGAACCTCGGCGACTCACGTCATGTCTGGATTCCCTTGAATTTCGACGATGAGGGGAAACCGTATCTGGAGATGCCGTCAGGCATCAGCTACATAAAAAAGAAGTCTTGACAGTAAAAAAATACAGCATGAAATCAATTAATATCTATTTGATTGCGGTTGTCGTGGCTTTCGGCAGTATGATGTCATGGGGAAAGGCCCCCGAGGGCAATCTTGTTAAGGTAGGCGACGGGTATAGTGCTACGTCGGTCAATACCGCAGTCTTCAGGGGAAGTTCTCTGGCCACACACGGCGACACGCAGTATATCGCCTACTATGACGGGGACGGATATGTGACACTGGGCAAGAGAAAGCTCGGTACTGATGACTGGACGCTGCACCGGACTCAATACAAAGGGAAAGTGACCGACGGACACAATGTGATCAGCATCGGAGTGGACGGCGACGGATACCTCCATGCCTCCTTCGACCATCATGGCAATCCTCTCCGCTACGCCAGGTCAGTGGCTCCCGGAAGCCTTGAACTTGGCGAACCTCTGTCGATGACAGGCACTGACGAGCAGGATGTCACCTATCCTGAGTTCTATACTCTGGCCGATGGCGACATGATCTTTGCCTACCGTTCCGGGGCATCGGGACGGGGAAATCTGGTGCTCAACAGATACAATACCAAAGAAGGGAAATGGAGCCGTGTTCACGATGTGCTGATCGACGGCGAGGGGGAGCGCAACGCCTATTGGCAGATGTTTACCGACCCGAAGGGCACGCTGCATCTCTCATGGGTATGGCGCGAGACCTGGCTTGTTGAGACCAACCATGACCTTTGCTACGCGAAGTCGGACGACGGCGGCAAGACTTGGAAGCGCAGCGACGGAAGCCTGTATGAGCTTCCAATCACGCTCGCTACCGCTGAGAGGGCATGGGAAATACCGCAGAACTCCGAACTCATCAATCAAACCAGCATGACTGCCGACGCCAATGGAAATCCCTTCATAGCCACCTACTGGCGAGATCAGGACAGCGATACCCCTCAGTACCGTCTGGTATGGCACGACGGTAAGAAATGGAATATGAGCAAGGTTGGAGAGCGACATACCCCCTTCTCCCTCTCCGGCGGAGGCACAAAGATGATACCTATAGCACGTCCTCGTATCGTATCTGACGGGAAGAAGGCATGCTATGTCTTCCGCGATGAGGAGCGGGGAAGCAAGGTGAGCGTCGCGTATACTCCGGAATTGGGAAAGAAGGAATGGAGCGTGACCGACCTGACCGACTTCAGCGTCGATGCCTGGGAGCCTTCGCACGACCTCAACCTCTGGAACGACAGACGGCAACTGCACATCTTCGTGCAACCAAGTCATCAGGGCGACGGGGAGAAGGTCTCCGATATCGGAAACACTGTGGAACCGGTCTATGTATTGGAAATAGGGTTCTGAATACCTGATTGAGTGATCAGGATATAAATATCAAAAAAACATTGTGACAATTCAAATACAACAACCATCATGAAATTGAAGACGATAATCATAGGGGCTGCCGTGCTGGCCGGAAGTCTGCTACCGGCTTCAGCCACAGTGACCAAGGAGTCGAAATCAGTACGCGATATCATAACGAAGGTCAACGACCACTGGCAGACCACGCATCCTGCGGAGCACAACGCCTTCTGGGACGAGGCCGCCTATCACACAGGAAACATGGAAGCGTACTCCATCACCGGCAATCCGGACTGGCTCGACTATTCGCAGAAATGGGCGGAACACAACGACTGGAAGGGAGCTAAGGGGACGGACCGCTCCAAGTGGAAATACAACTATGGCGAGACTGACGACCATGTTCTCTTCGGCGACTGGCAGATATGTTTCCAGACATACGCAGACCTTTACAACATCCTTCCTGATGACAAGCGTATACGCCGCGCCAGAGAAGTTATGGAATACGAGATGTCTACTCCGCAAAACGACTACTGGTGGTGGGCTGACGGACTCTACATGGTGATGCCGGTCATGACCAAACTACATAGGATCACCGGCAACAAGCAGTATCTCGACAAGCTCTACGAATACATCCAGGTGAGCGACAGCATAATGTACGATCCCGAGGAGGGACTCTACTATCGCGACGCTAAATACATATATCCGGCTCACACGAGCGCCAACGGCAAGAAGGATTTCTGGGCGCGCGGCGACGGCTGGGTACTCGCAGGGCTGGCGAAGGTGCTGAAGGATGCACCGGCAGACTGGGAACACCGGGGATTTTTCGAGGACAAATACAGACGTATGGCCGACGCCGTAGTGGCATGCCAGCAGCCGGGAGGGTACTGGAGCCGCTCGATGTATGATGAAGAGCACGCTCCAGGCCCTGAGACCAGCGGAACGGCATTCTTCACCTATGGTCTTCTCTGGGGCCTCAACAACGGACTTCTGACTGATTCCAAATATCTCGATGCCGCGCAGAAAGGCTGGAATTACCTGTCGAAGACGGCGCTGCAGAAAGACGGCTCTATCGGCTACGTGCAGCCTATCGGCGAGAAGGCCATACCGGGACAGGTGGTAGACCGCAATTCCACGAGTAACTTCGGCACAGGTGCTTTCCTGTTGGCCGCAAGCGAATACGTCAGGATGCTCGAGAAGGAAGCCAACGAGGATCGTGCCTATTGGGCAAAGATGGCCTACGACATGGCTGCCCCGGTACTTAAGAACATGGCTGATGGTAAGCTTCAGGAGAACATGATCGTGGAGGTGAGCCCGAACTGGGACGGGAGAAACAAGCGGGTGACCTATATGGAGACCTTCGGGCGCCTGATGGCGGGTCTGGCTCCCTGGCTCTCACTCCCGGACGACGACACTGAGGAGGGAAAGATGCGGAAGCAACTGCGAGAATGGTCCCTGAAGGCCTATGCCAACGCAGTTGACCCGAATAGCCCGGATTGCCTTTTGTGGCAGGGAGAAGGGCAGATCATGGTAGACGCCGCCTATATCACTGAGTCGTTCCTGCGCGCCTATGATGCTCTGTGGGCGCCGCTCGATCAGACTACCAAGGAACGCTATATCAAGAATTTCCAGAACATCCGCAATATTGATCCTCCTTATACCAACTGGCTGCTTTTCTCGGCTCTCATAGAGAGTTTCCTTGCGAAGACTGGAGCGGAATATGACCAGTATCGCGTGAATTCCGCCATTCGTAAGGTGGAGGAGTGGTATGCCGGCGACGGATGGTATGCCGACGGTCCTAACTTCACGTTTGACTATTACAGCAGTTACGTGTTTCATCCGATGTATCTGGAGACCCTGAAGGCGATGATTGACGCCAAAGCCAATACCCGCCTCGACTATAAGAAACACTATGACCGGGCGCTTAAGCGCGCGCAGAAATACAGCATAGTCCTTGAGCGTTTCATTTCGCCGGAGGGGACATTCCCGGTATTCGGACGTTCGATACCTTACCGTATGGCCACGATGCAGCCGCTGGCGCTGATGGCGCTCTACGAGAAACTGCCGGAGGGCCTTACCAACGGACAGGTGCGTGCGGCTCTGACGAAGGTGATGCACTCAATGTATGACGGTAAGGAGAACTTCAACGAGGGTGGGTACCTGACAATCGGCTTCGCAGGGCGCCAGCCGAACATCGCTGACTGGTATACCAACAACGGGTCGCTCTACATGACGTCGCTCTCGCTGCTTCCGCTGGGTCTTCCGGCCACACATCCTTTTTGGAGCGACGCCGCGCAGCCTTGGACCAACCAGAAGGCCTGGGGAGGCCAGCCCTTCCCGAAAGACCATCTCTGGAAGGACACGATCACGACGAGTGACAGGTTCTGAGGAGGAGCAGGGCCTGTGAGATTTATTGCTTTCAGAAGTCTGCACCGAAAGTAACCATAAGGAATCCGTAGTTCTTACTGATGCGTTCTACGATGGGTAGACTCTGTTGCGACAGATCTTTGCACACAAATTCCCTACGCATCGAAACGTTGTAGGCGATGCCGAGGTTGAAGGCTGAATCACGTCCGAACCTGACTCCGACACCAGGTTGGAGAAACATTCCGTTTTTGTGCTGAATGTAGCATTGTCTTCCTGAATCGTATGAATAAGAATATCCTATCTCAATATTATCAAGATCAAGCCCCATCTGGTAGCCGATCTTCAGGTCGACGAAAGGATTGATCTTTTTAGTGATGTCTGGAATCCATCTCGCGTTTACAAATACCGGGAAATACAGTGCTGTAAAAACCCGCTCCGGACCATACTCTCTGTCATAGTTCAGCAATGCTGTATACCCTCCGATTCCGGCTCCGGCATAGAGCTGCGGGATGACTTGCACGCCCATCGTGTAGTTCAGACCGAAGGAAAGTGGATTACATACGTTGCTGAATGTCTTGTTTTGAATATTTATATCCGATTTTGCCGGCGAAGTTCCTGCTGTCAACTCCAGAAAACCTCGCCATTCCTGTGCTTGGATACCGAGAATACAGAGAAAGAGCGCTATGAAAAGCGATATTCTTTTAGTTTTCATAATCATTCACTTATGTTAATACCAATACTCAGAGCGGAAAACGCCGCTATTGGCGTCATACCAAAGATTTCTTATAGAAATCAGCCGAACAATACTATCGCAGTAGTAATGGATTCCGTCTTTTACAAACGTTGATGTGCCTACAATGTAATCGTAGTCGTAATTGATTATATCCTCATACGTTGCATGCCAGATATACGTCGGATCATCAGCTGTGAGGGTAATTCTTAATCCATTCGGAAAGCTCAAAAGCATTTCTTCTTCACCTTCCTGGGGGATAAAGGTAAACCGTATGTCATTCTCTCCGCAAGCATAAAGATAATAGCTGTTTGAAAGTGTGAGATCTACACTGCTTTCATTTCCACTGTATCCTATATATGGAATTGTTATGGTTTCTTCTCTCGGAGTCTCGGTAAAGGGAAATCTGAAGTTATAGGAAGTACAGAAAGTTGAGCTCCCCATAGTGAGGTTTTCTGCAGTGAACTTTACGTAGTAGTCAACTGAAATAGATTCGCCATCCATCCAGTAAGATCGGTACCATCTGTTATTATCACTGTTATATCTTACATAACCCTGCACCTCAACGAATATAAAGCCTACATTGTCATACGTGTCGTTCCCTTTTTTATAGTGGCTTTCAGCTATTATGAAATCGCTGTTTAAGCCGCTGGCGAAAGTTGAGTCAGGAGTCCAAATGAAAGTGGGATTCTCTCTTGATGCTGTAAACGTCGATCCGTCAGGCATCGTAAATGTGGCCTCTTTCTCTTCCGGGGCCGAAGGCTCGAAAGTTATTTCTATGTCATTGTAGCCTCCTGTCCAGATTTTCGATTCTTTATCTATTTTAATGGTCACTTCCTCAGAAGACATCTCCTCACCGTCATAGCTGTAAGGATCATAGACGTCAAGAGAAAACTGCACATTTCGGTCTGGGAGGTAATATCTGTCATCACTTCCAGTGGAAACCGCTTCATCTACATTCCCAACAGTAAGGTTTACGGCTTTGAAGACAACCCGGTTAGACATCGTTCCTCCCATGTCGTAGAATTTATCTTCCGCGCATGATGAAAAGGCAAACGCTGCGAATATGGCAGCTGAAACGCCTAAAATATTGTATATTTTCATTATGTGTTCGTTAAAGATGATGGTTAGAAATCAAAACCGATGTTGAGGAATAATACGTCGGAAGCCCGTTGGGAGAATATTGTTTTGCCCGCATCATAGTCAATGCTTGCCGAATACTTGTTTTTCATCCCCGTCATGTATCGTAGCCCTATGTTCATTCCGGTCTTGTTGTGGAGCGTCATGCGGTAGCCTATGGAAGGAGCTATGAAAAAAGAGCCGCAGTTTTCTTTGTTTACTTCAAGATGAGTCCAATAATTGTAGGAACTGCTGCTTGCCACACATAGGTATCCATCATCGACATTGATGACTCTCGAGTAGCCTATTCTGAGTCCTATATATGGAGCAGTCTTTTGTGTAAGTCCGAAATCCCATCTCAACTTGATGAAGACCGGAATTTCCACTCCTGTCAGTTCTGTTGATGAGTAATCATCATATCTAATTTCATTGTTGTAGTAGGATCCGTGCTCTTCGATTTCGTGCCATTTTGTGAAGTCAAGATATACTCCATAGCCGATGCCCGCATAGAGATGCTTGTTGATCTGATAGCCGTATGTGTTGGTGAGTCCGGTTTTTAGAAATGAATGTATGTTTTTTACCATGTTGGGTCCGCTTTTTATGGTTACGTTGCCCTTGAATCCGAGACCACCTTCGATGTCAAGAAGATATCTGAAGCCTTTCTCGTGGCCCGACCATCCTTTGCCCAGCATCACTTTCATTTCCGGCTTTACGCGGTATGTCGATGTGCCGAGACCCGGATAGGTGAAATTTAATTTTTTTACCGGTTCTTTAAGTACGATCTGAAACGCGCCGTCAAGATCTGTGAAGAAAAATTCGGATGAGCCGGGAATTTCTATCTTTACGCCCGGCATTGGATCTCCGTGGCTGTCTACCACGGTTCCTGTGATGGTCTCCCGTGCAGTCGCGCTCAATGCAGGAAGAAGCCATAAAAAGAGAATCAAGAAAAATCTGTTCATAGCTTGATAAGTTTGGTTGACGGATTACTTTTTTCCTGGAATCCGGATATCTGAGATGCTTGTGCAATGATTTAATGCAAAGGTATACTTTTTTAATTTAATTTGCAAGATTTAAAGATAATTTAACACTTTATGTCGTACTCCTAAAATCATAAGGCCCTGCCTCCGTAGCATTCGGAGGCAGGGCTAAGTGGAAGCTGCTATTGCTCGTCTGCAAAATGAGTAGTTACCGACTGTTTGCAGTCCTCGTCAGTTTACTTTCTTTTCCGAAGAGATATGATGGCTCATATCCGCCGAGATCGATGACGATCTTTTCGAATACGATCCCCGGGTCGAGAGGTTTGATCTCCAGGAAAGTCTCGCCTGTCTTGCCCGTTTTCACCGCTGCTGTCTTCTCTATCACTCTTCTTGCGATAGTCGGATAATATATGCTGTAGATGTTTTCCGGATTTTCGTTCAGATCCCGGTTGAAGTTCACTTCTGTAGGTTCGGTTCCTTCAAATCCTACGGTATAGCGGTGTCCTTCCTGCCTGTCGAAAGCCAGAGTGGATTTGGTGACAACGTGTATAGTCACGCTGTCTGTTCCCTCGGGTATTGTCACGGCATATCTCAGTGCGGCTCCTTCCGGATTCTCGGTATAGGGACGCACGGCAACCCCGCTCAAAGTCCTGCCGATATAAGGTATGACTTCCCATTTAGCATTGCTCGAGGGGTTTACTGTAGAGTGGAAATGCTCTGCTTCCATCACTATCGCATCTTCAGCGGGAAGGAAAGCATACCCTCCTGCCGTTCTTCCGATTGAATCGAGAGTCAGTGTCTTCGGGAGAATGTCGGCCGGGAAGGCGTCGTTCCAGCTTCTGTAGCCTATATGCTTCTGTGTCATCATCCCGTCCCATTTGCCGCCGGCTATATCCTTGTTGTAGCTTCTCATAAGTTCTGCATCTCGGTCGAAGCACCGTTTCACCTCGGCTGCCCACTCGTTGGTCTCTGGGAGTCCTTTCTCATATGCCGCATGGTTCATCGCTTGCGCGTGATACATCTGGTAGAGGTTCGACATCAGCTGAAGCGGGAAGAGTATCAGCTCGTTGTAGGCGTCGCGCTGTTCCGGAGTGAGGGTCAGGAATTGTCTTAATGCTTCGGCTTCAAGACGCATATAGTCGTCTGCCACCTGCCTCCATTCCCCTGTCTGGAGATTGTAGGTGTTGCGGTCGAGCATCTCTGGAGTTACACGCCCGTTGTATTTGCATAGAAGGTTGAATATCCGTGTGGCCTCTTTTGCCTGATCTGGTCCTAACTGCTGTTCGAAGAAGCGCAGCGTGTGTCCGAGAAGGTTGTCTGCGGTGAATTGTTTCGGGTTCCATGCCATGTCGAGGAAGAGGGTGATGGGATATTCCATCGGCTTTAGGTCGCCCACGTTGAGGATCCAAAGTTTGTCTACTCCATAGTCATAGGTCAGCTCAAGCTGCTCCCACATGTTCTGGATAGGAGTGCAGTTCAGAAGCTTGCTGTTGCGGGGAGCTCCTACATAGTCTACATGGTAATACATTCCCCAGCCACCCGGATGCTTCCGCTCCTGAGCGTCCGGCAGTCGGCGCACATTGCCCCAGTTGTCGTCGCAGAGAAGGTAAATCACGTCGTCGGGTGCCTTGAGGCCGGCGTCATAATAGTCGAGCACCTCTTTATATAGTGCCCACACCTGAGAAGTCTCTTTCGCATTCCTGCCGGTCTCCTTGGCGATGATCTTTCTCTGGTTGTCGATCACTTTCTTAAGCAGCGCCACATCGGCTTCCTCGCTCATAGCCTCGTCGCCGTCACCTCGCATGCCGATCGTCACCACGTCTTCTGTTCCTTTCATCCTTTGGATCCCTTCGGTAAAGAACCGGTCTATCGTCTCCCGGTTGGTAGCATAATTCCATGCTCCGTTCTCTTTGCGCTTTCTGGCCCATTCCTGATGATTGCGGGCCATTGGCTCGTGGTGGGATGTTCCCATTATTATTCCCATCTCGTCTGCGGTCTTCATGTTTTCAGGATCATCTGCGTAGAACGCCCATCCCCACATCGCCGGCCACATGAAGTTGCCGCGGAGTCTTAGCAGAAGCTCGAATACCCTTGCGTAGAATCGGTGGTCGCCGTAGTCGGTTCCGTATGTGTTCTTCACCCAGCCTGTAAGGCATGGAGCTTCGTCATTAAGGAAGATGCCTCGATATTTCACAGCCGGTTCTCCTGCAGTATATGTCCCGTTGGCTATGTAAAGCTGATCATGTTTCAAGGGAGGCACGTCAGCCCAGTCATACCATGGAGAGACTCCGATCTGCTCGGATAGTTCGTATATTCCGTAGATGGTTCCTCTTCTGTCGCTTCCGGCTATCACGAGAGCCTGATCAATTCCGGGAAAAGGATTCTCTACGGTTGTCATCACGTATTTCTCGTATTTTCCTTTCAGTTCCTGCTCGTTAAGCTTCTTGTTTTTGAAAAGCTGCCTGAGGAGATAGCTGTCTGCCGATCCGGCGATTATTACATTTCCCTGTGTGTCCCCTTCCGCAGGTATCCCGTCCGATTCGACAATGTGCGCGGCGGTGCCACACACTTTCCTGAAGTCATCAGCTAAGTTTCGGGCGGCTATTCCGACTCCCGGGAGCTCTCTTGCGGAGATCATGATGGTGGTTGGTATTGCTTTTTCCCCTGATTTTGTGATCAGCGGAAAGTATCCGGCAAGCGGTGTGTCGCTTATAATGCCTCTGTTGTCGATGGCCGAGGCATGAAACGCCTGGATCTGTAT
>JAIECF010000207.1 GCA_029068655.1 Muribaculaceae bacterium
ATCTTAAGTCATTGATATAGTGCCGGTTAATGTTGTTATTTCATGAAGTTTCCGCGATGCGGAGTATTTGTTGGTCAATAAAGTGTGTCGGCATCATATGATGTGGCTCACAATTAATTTGCAAAGATAGTAATTTTTTGTTTGACTTTACAACAAAATACTATCTTTTTTGATGTAATAATATGTATTTTTAACATTTAAGTTTTTCTAAATCATGATTCAAATTACCCCCCCCATTGTTAATTTGATGATTTATAGCAATTTATAAGATTATGTATAAAAATCCAGATTTTTACATTCTTTTAGCATCATGGGGCGCTTCGTGTCCCTCTACGCGGGTCGAAGCGCCCTCATCATTATGTTCAGTTCCTTACGAATCTCGGTGTGGCCCATTCCGGTGCTTCCGAGCGGCTATAAGGAAGAATGTCGATGAAATCAGGAGAATAGAAGAAGATCTTTCCTGCCCGGTGGGCCCGCAGGTAGGCCGTACCTACAGTGTTGGTCCAGGTGCCTCCGTAGGTCATGTTGCCGTCGTGGGTGAAGCCAAGACAGTGGGAATATTCGTGATAGAAACACTCACGTTCCCTGTTGCATGGGATATCAGGACTTTCAGTCGGATACATCTTAGAGAAATATTCCTGATTTATTATGATAGATGTGCAGCCTGCATGGGTGCCTCCTCCCCATCCGTTGACTCCTGATGAGTGATTGCATGCTCCCAATCCATATCTGCAGTCTTCGCTGCTATGGAATCTCTCGATAATTTCCTTTCCGGTATAATGAACATCTGAATCCACATACTCCCCTTCGCGGGCTGCGAGCTCTTCCGCAAACTCTTCTGAGTCAAGAGTAAGTGCGAGGTTGATCATCTGTACGAATGCATGCCTCATGCAAGCGGGGTCCGGAGTCGCGGCCTTTGATGGCCAGATTGTCTCCCAGTCGTAGAAACTGATATCCCAATTCTTAAGGCTAAGCCTCGACATTCTTGTCAGGAATGGATCGTCGGTCTTGGTAAACCATTCGATATCGGAAGGAATCTCCATTTTCGGTAGAGTCACGCGTTTTCCGTGAATGTCGAGATACTGAGCTTCCCTTTTTGTGAAAGTCATCGGCACCATCATGTCGAGAAGCGCTTCCACTCTGTCGAAGTGCACCAGATGTACGCTGTCTATCCCAAGGGAGGGGAAATTGGCATAGACATCAACATTGTGGGATGGGGCTGCGGAGTAGAGCTGGAGGCGCAGCTGATTCTGACAGGTGTTCAGTACAAGAGGCTCGGTCACATTGAAGTGACGCTGTGAGGCGTCGTGAAGCACGTCGAGAGGCTCGTCTTCCATAAGCATCAGGTCGGCGTTATAATCGAAATAGTCTTTAGGACGTATACGGATGAATCCGGTCATGAAATCAGGATGACGCATCGCTATTGAGATCCTGTTGACTTTGCCGGACTCGGCTGTGAGATCGTTGAAGCGATAGGTGGTGGAGAGCGAGTCGCCGGAAAGAGTAGCAGCCTTTACTATGACCTTACCTGAGAGAGGACCGGTCGAGGGAAGGGTGTGAAGAGTAAGGTTGAAGTCGGAGTCGCACACCTCACAGTTGCTGATGGTGGCTTCGCCGGAGTAGCTGCAGTCTCCTTTAATAGATGAGTAGACATGGCATCCCTCATCGAGTGTCACCGTGATGCTCGATATCATTGCTTCCACTGCCGGCGGCAGACCGGGAAACTCGACTTTGATACATGATAGAGCCCTGTCGAGTATAACCTCGTATTCTTTCCGTTCGATCTTTGCACCTAATGAAAAATCTATCTTCTTGAAAAAATAGGAGCCTTCTACCGGAAGTGACTGAACTGTGTTCTGAAGCCATGTATCGTCAAGAGTCGCGGGGGCTTCGATGTGGGCCGGTTCCGATTCACAGGAACTCCCTAAGAAGACTATGGAGTAATAGCCCGCATCGAGTCCGCTGATATCAAGACGATCAAGGGTCTCGGAGAGTTTCCCTTGGCTATGATCCAGCACCTTCCCGTTTGCATCGGCGAGAAGGTAACGGAGGCTTTCGATTCGCTCATCGGTAGCCCCTCCGCGTGAGGTCACTTCTTCTCCTTTAGCTGGAGGGGAGATATAGAATGTAATACCCTCGCCTTTTGAGGTAGTGAAGTCGTCAAACATCAGTTCCTCCTGACAAGATACCATAACGAGAGAGACTGCAGACAATATTGTGTATATATGTTTTTTCATGGCCTTCATATTTCTAAAAAAATACAATTTAAAAGAATATCCTAAAATGTTTTCGATTGAAACTCATAGACAAACAATTATGCATTATGCATTATGAATTATGAATTAATCTTTAACCCCTCTCACCAGCACGAATCCATCAGCTGACCACCGGTCGCGCTTGAATTTGATTCCATCTGTGTCGTCTCCCTGTTTTTCACAATCAAGGAGCATTACGTTATTCTCTTCCTTCATCCAATAACCGCTTTTTGTTTCAAACCTGTAGTTCGGGTGAGTCGGAATCTCGCAACTTGTATTCGTCTTTATTCCGGCCATGGGAAAGAAAAGTCTTGCTCCGGTGGTGATTGATTCGAAAAGTACTCCCCTTTTCAGATAATTCTGTGCGTTCGTGATTGCGGAGGGTGTATTGTCCAGTATATCCGGAGCAGTGACGATTGTAGCGCGTATCGAGTCGCCGGTACGGGTCTTGTATGAAGAGGGGATGATTGTGCCTGAGGGTATCAGGTCTTCCCATTCGGCTGCCGACGGAATGTGATAACCTTTCGGAAGAGGCATCATCGACTTTGTCTCCCAGGGCACATCTCTCTTTTGGCTGGCAAACATGTTGGGGTTGTAGGCTTTCCAGGGAGAAAATGGATTCGGTCTGCCGTATTGAAACATGTTTCCGATGCAGTCCGCGAAGTGTTCGCGATACATTTCCTTGGATGTCATCCCTTTTGGAAGGTAGATCTGTTCCTCGGGATCCTGAGAGACAGCGTTGAAGCACATCCAGTCATGGCCTCCTATATGTACGGTGGGAATCTGGAATGGCGACGGCTCCACCTCTATATTGATGAAGAAACTCGAAGAGCCGTTGAAGAATACCGTAGTCTGATATCGTTTCGCGCCCTTGGGCTGCTTCTCTACGTCTATAATGAATTCTGAATTGTATCCTTCATCAGTAGCCAGGGGGGCTATGGGAGTGATGTTTACTCCTTCCGTATCGGAGAGGACGGAGCCTAATCTGAGCGGTGTTTTGGTCGTGAAGGCGATCTTCATTCCGGTCACTCCGTAAGCGGGTACCGTAATCGTGTTGTCGCCGGGATTGAGTCTCACTCCTGAAGGAATCGATGATCGTTCGATATCTATGGCAGACTCTTCAAGATCTATTGATCCGCTTTCTATATCTCCTTCCACCCAGTTTCTCACCTTTATGCTTGCCGTGGGCATCCCTTCGTCGCAGCCGTTTTCACCGCCGTATGATAATGTGTGTCCCTTGGCATTGGATGAAATTTCCTTGTCGATGCATACGGTGTAGATTGAATTGCGGGTGATAGCAGGAGTTTCTGAGACAATTTCAACGGCCTCTCCGTTACGCCTGCCGCTTATCGTCACTGTAATTGGAGACCGGGTCTCGAAAAGGACGAATGCACTTTCCTCAATTCCGTCGATTCCTGATTCATAAATTCTGGAATAGTTGGCCGATGCAGTGCCGTTGTTACATCCGTCGGTCGTGAAGATATGTGAGCAGGAAGCAGCCCCGGCTATGCCGACCCATTCTATCTTCAGCTCAGGGTCCTCGTTGTCGATGTCAAGTCGGGCGACCCCTTTATGCAGCTCTATGTTGAAATCGTTGGAGTCTTCAGTTAAATCCGTGATTGATGAAAAGAAAACAGGTGCGGAATAGGAATCTTTCGGTACCGGTATGGTCATCTTTGAGAAGTCTGATTCAGACACTGCTTGAGATCCCTCTATCGAATATCCGGCCAATGCGTAGACCCTCGACCCAGGTTTTCTTTCGAATTCCACTATATTGTCTCTGGATGCATTTACGGTAAGTTTCTTTACGAAAACACCATCTGAGAACTGAAAAAGGTCAATGGAAGTCACATTTGAATAAGTCTTGCTCTCGAATGCTGCTATCCTCAGATGTATACAGCCCTCTTCGGCCGGTGTAAGCTGATTGATCGGCGACGGTTGTGGAGAGTCCACCTCGTTGACGTATGAACACCCACATAGAGTAATAAGAGTAAATGTAGAGACCCATGCTCGCAGGGTCTTAATAAATGTGATCGCCATATCTTGTTTTTTTTACAAAAATTCGCAACTATGTTATCTGATCCTGAATTTATCTTTCGATGTGCAAATTTATGCATAATTCATTTCTTTATCACTGCAAAATTGATACATTTGCGCAACATTCGATTAAAAAAACATTACACGCTGAAAAATATCTGATGACCCGCTTTTATCCTTTTATATTTTGCAAATTGTTACTATGTAAGATAGTCATGAAACGTTGCATGCGCTTGGCTCTCATCCGACTTTTAATTCAGGAGTTTAAACTACTTTATAAGATTTAATATGAATAAGAAACAGATTATAATCTGGCTGGCCGCTCTGGCCATAGGCGTGGGTCTGGGATTCCTTCATGTCCCGGCTATTGATACGGCGATGAATTTTACCGCCACAGTCTATACGCGTCTTTTCCGTCTGCTTGCTGTGCCGACCATAGTGCTCGCTGTTATCACTACGCTTGCGTCGCTCGGAGGAGGCAAGGAACTGGGAAAGATGTTCAGGACTGCTCTGACCTATACTTTGCTCACTACATTCTCCGCGGCTGCTGTCGCCCTCGGCTTTTACGTTCTTATCCGGCCCGGCAATCTGCCTGTAGCTGTTACTGCCGCTGAGCAAGCCACAGAAGTGACAGCTCCTTCCACTTCTTATGCAGATCATATCCTCTCGGTTGTGCCCGACAATATGCTCAAGCCTCTTCTCGAAGGGAATGTACTTGCCCTTCTGCTGATCTGCTTCGCTGTAGGAATAGCTATATCAAAGATGCCCGAGTCGCGCCCGAAAGAAATAATTGTAAACGGACTTAATGGTGTTCAGGAAATACTCTTCACCCTTATTCGCTGGCTCATCGCGATTCTTCCTCTCGGTATCGTGGCTTTCGCAGCCCAGCTTATAGCTGAGGCTGGGGCGGGAATAATGGCCGATTCCCTTGGTAAATACGTGGCGGTCATCATTTCCGGCAATCTTGTCCAGATGTTTGTCGTCCTTCCGGCATTCCTTCTCGTATGCCGCCTCAATCCGGTGAAGACATTCATGGGAATGTCGCCGGCTGTGCTTATGGCGCTCTTTACAAAGAGTTCCGCCGCTACGCTGCCCGTCACTATGGAGAGCGCGGAGCAGAGAATCGGAGTCAATAAAAAGGTGTCCCGATTCGTGCTGCCTCTATGCACCACGATCAACATGAATGGCTGTGCGGCCTTTATCCTCTGCACGTCGCTGTTCGTGATGCAGAACAACGGTATGTCGATTTCATGGACCACCATGCTCGTATGGCTGTTGATTTCTGTGATTTCCGCAGTCGGAAACGCCGGAGTGCCTATGGGATGCTACTTCCTGACGCTCTCGCTTATGTCGGGTATAGGTGCTGATATAGCCGTAATGGGTATAATCCTGCCGATCTATACAATCATCGATATGATAGAAACTTCGGAAAACGTCTGGTCTGACTCTTGCGTCTGCGCCATCACTGATAAAAAAATGGAAAAATCTGTTAATTCGTCTGAAGTTTGAAAAAAATTGATTAAATTTGCATTTTGAATGATTCAACTTTCGCTCGCACGGGTTGAGATCATCACTCTTTCAGACTTCGTATAACGTACAACGTAAAAACGCATAAAACAATATGGCAAAACAGGAAGATGTCTTCAAGACGATTGTGGCTCATGCCAAGGAATATGGATTTGTATTCCAGTCATCGGAAATCTACGACGGTCTAAGCGCCGTCTATGACTATGGCCAGAACGGCGTGGAACTGAAAAACAATATCAAACGCTACTGGTGGGAGGCTATGACAATGCTTCACGACAACATCGTAGGCATCGATTCCGCCATCTTCATGCACCCGACAATATGGAAGGCGTCCGGACACGTCGACGCTTTCAACGATCCTCTCATCGACAACCGCGACTCCAAGAAGCGTTACCGTGCCGATGTGCTGATCGAAGACGAGATTGCAAAAATTGATGATAAGATTAATAAGGAAGTTGCCAAGGCTGCCAAGCGTTTCGGCGATGCTTTCGACGAAGCGCAGTTCCGTGCAACTAACGCCCGTGTGCTCGAACATCAAAAGAAACGCGACGAACTCCATCAGCGTTTCTCTGACGCGATGAACGCCAACGACCTCGCAGAACTGAAGCAGATCATTCTCGACTATGAGATCGTCGACCCGATCAGCGGTACAAAGAACTGGACCGACGTGCGCCAGTTCAACCTCATGTTCAAGACCGAGATGGGCTCGACCGCTGATGGCGCGATGGATGTCTATCTGCGTCCTGAGACTGCTCAGGGTATCTTTGTCAACTACCTTAACGTGCAGAAGACCGGCCGCATGCGTATTCCTTTCGGTATCGCTCAGATCGGAAAGGCATTCCGCAATGAGATAGTGGCCCGCCAGTTCATCTTCCGCATGCGCGAGTTCGAGCAGATGGAAATGCAGTTCTTTGTTCGTCCCGGTGAGGAGATGAAGTGGTTTGACTACTGGCGCGCCACACGTCTTAAATGGCACAAGGCTCTCGGCCTCGGAGATGCGAAATACCGCTACCACGATCATGAGAAACTGGCTCACTACGCCAACGCAGCAACTGACATCGAATTCGAGATGCCGTTCGGTTTCAAGGAGGTGGAGGGTATTCACTCCCGTACTAACTTCGACCTCTCCCAGCATGAGAAATTCTCCGGCAAAAAGATCCAGTATTTCGATCCCGAGCTCAACCAGAGCTACGTGCCATACGTCATCGAGACTTCGATAGGCGTTGACCGTATGTTCCTCAGTGTCTTCTGTAGCTGCTATGAAGACCAGGATCTCGGTAACGGCGATCGCCGAGTAGTGCTCCATTTCCCGGCAGCCCTCGCTCCCGTGAAGTGTGCAGTGCTCCCTCTCGTGAAGAAGGATGGTCTTCCTGAAAAGTCTCGTGAAATACAGCACAAACTTCGTTTCGACTTCACTTGCCAGGTAGATGAGAAAGACTCAATCGGCAAGCGTTATCGCCGTCAGGATGCAATCGGCACACCCTATTGCATCACTGTCGACCATCAGACTCTTGAGGACAATACCGTGACACTCCGTCACCGTGACACCATGGAACAGGAGCGTGTCAATGTCGACGACCTCGAGAAGATACTCGCAGAGAAAGTATCGCTCAATTCCCTGCTCAAGAAACTCCTCTGAGAAAAATAGTCTGACATCCATGATGCATCATGATTCATCATGTCATATCATGATTCATCATGGATTTTTAATACATTGATATATGAAGAAAATAATCAGTAAGATAGCCCTCGCTCTCGTGGCGATCGTAGCTGTTTCTACGCTCTCGAGCTGCAACTATAATTCCCTCGTGGAGAAGGAGCAGACGGTCGACCAGGCCTGGGCTCAGGTGGAAAACCAGTATCAGCGTCGCGCAGACCTGATTCCAAACCTCGTTAACACTGTAAAGGGTTATTCCGAGCATGAGAGCGAGACATTCATTAAGGTGACCCAGGCACGAAGCGGCCTGACGGAGGCCTACAATGCTGCTGAAGCTGTAGAGAACCCTCAGCAGAATATTCAGCAGTATCAGGAGGCGCAGAGCAAGCTTAAGGGTGCGCTCGACATATACGTGAATGCCGTCAAGGAGGCTTATCCCGATCTTAAGGCCAATCAGAACTTCATCGACCTTCAGACGCAACTCGAAGGAACGGAAAACCGAATAGCCACTGAGCGTGAACGCTATACTCAGGCTGTGAAGGAATACAACACTTCCATCAAGAAATTCCCTACCACAATATATGCCGGCTGGTTCGGATTCAAGGAGAAGGAACAGTTTAAGGCTGAAGCAGGTGCCAACAAGGCTCCCAAAGTGGAATTCTGATCTGTAATACTAATCCTGTTATATCAATATAAATCCTAATAACGGAAAACGGACAACGAAATGAACATAAAAAAATATTTCCTTCACGTAGCTTTTGCACTCCTGGTGGCTCCTCTGCTCACTTCGTGTCTCGGCGGTGACGACGATAAGTTCGACTATACAGACTGGATAAATCAGAACGAGGCATATTTCACCCGAATGCAGGACACGATCGGAGCGGATGGAAAAAAGGTTTTCGAAAAACTCGAGCCTGTATGGGCTCCGGGTGTGACTGTTCTCGCTCAGTGGCACAACGACAGATCTCTGACTGCATCCAACCTTGTCCCGATGGATAATTCCACTGTGAACATAAAATATGAAGGCCGATATTACAATGGTGTAAGGTTTGATTCAAGCTACTCCAGAGTTGACAGTATATACACCTGCTCTCCAAATAATATGGTAGTCGGTTTCTGGACTGTTCTTACAAATATGCATGTAGGGGACTCTGTGACCTGCGTAATTCCGACCAATGCAGGATATGGAGCCTCTAGTTCTGGTGTGATGCCTTATTCCACGCTCATCTTCGATATCAAGCTGAAGTCGATAAAGGCATACGAGACTTCGGGCAACTGATCGGTTGCCACTAAACTCTACAACTTAACAACTCCACCTAATAAATGAACAATCAACTGGCTGCGGTCATGACCGCGTCTGCTGTCGCCCTCTCATTCCTTGTGATGAAGGGCGATGATGCATCTATATCGTTCGATACTTTTATGGTGTCGCCTGAGGTCACACTCAGTATTCCTGTTGTCCCCACTGACTCAGCGCTTGCCGCAAAGAACACTTTCTCTAATGAAAAACTTCTTAAGAGTGTCAACCGTAAGCTTACTAAGCCCGGTGTAGACTGGACAGAGGTCAGGACCGACACTGCATTCAATGTGCGTTTCCCGAAATCCAACGGCGGTCCGGTAATTCGCACTTTGGCTACTCGCATGCGCCCCGAGCGTTTCATCAAGGGTACTCTCCGGCTCAAGTCGAATGTCATGGCCGAGCTGTCAGATGTTCACGGAAGCCTACTCACCGTGAATGAAGCGGATTCACTTCCGTCATGGGATAAGACTACCATTACTCTCGAACCCTCTGAGACAGCCGATTTGTTCATTTCCTTTATTTCGTTTGCCGACGACCCGGCAGACCCATGCATTCAGCTTGAGTTTGAACCCGATGCGGAGTTCGAGCAGGTGGAGGTAGCTATGGGGCCTTCGATCACTACACGTTTTCTTGTAGATGAATCTGCTTTGGGCACAAGGGTGAGCGGTGCATCTATTTCTCCCGACGGGAAATATATGATTCTCTCATATTCCACCATGTATGGAGAGAAAAACCGTCGTTCATGGTCAGAACTTATGGAATGCGCCTCGGGAAAAACTCTGAGTGCTTATTTACCTAAGGGCGCATTCTGGCTGCCCAATGGGAGCACGCTCGCATACACCGTGCAGACCGACGACACCTATTCGCTCTACTCGCTCGACGCTGCTACCCAGAAGCAGACGCTGATGGCTTCGGAGCTTCCTGAAAACAGTTTTACTATCAGTCCGGATCGCAGTTTCCTGATAATATATAAATATGTGGAGGGTGTGAAAGATTCCGGTCCGGTAAAGCGTCTCTTGGATCCCGACGATCGTCTTGCCGGACATCGAAATAGATATTATCTTGAGAAATACGATCTCAAGACAGGAATAAGGCAACCCTTGACATATGCAGGTAACACTACATCTCTCTATGATATTTCTCCTGACTCAAAAAAAATTGTCTATGGATCGCAGACAGAGAAGATGGATGTATTTCCCTTCTACTTCAATGATGTGATCGAACTTGACCTCAATACTCTTGCCACTGATACCCTCGTGAAGAGTGAACCCTTCGTTCAGTCGTGCAATTATTCCCCCGACGGCAGACAGCTCTTCTTTACCGGAGGCCCGGAGGCTTTTGACGGCATTGGGAAGAACAACGGAGGCCATAAATATAGTAATGATTATGATGTGCAGGGTTATATAATGAATATTGCGGATAAGTCCATACGTCCGATGACACGAGACTTTAATCCTTCACTTGAGGGTGAACCGATTTGGAACAGTGTCGACGGACAGGTATATTTCCGCGCATCCGATGGTTTTACACTCAACGTGTATAAGCTGGATCCTAAATCCGGTGTTATTGTCAAAATTGACCTCGGAATGCCCTATATATCCAGGTTTTCCATCGGCTCGGATGAAAACAAATGGCTGTCGGCTGTCGGCTCCGATTATCATTATGCCGGCAGGTGCGAGCTTCTCGACCTTAAGACAGGAAAGATAAGGCTTGTCGACGATCCATATTCACGTGATTATCCCGACATGCAGCCCGGTGAAGCCTCTTCTTGGAGCTATAAGGCCCCGGACGGAACTACAATCGATTGCATGCAGGTGCTTCCTCCCGATTTCGATCCGAATAAGAAATATCCTTTGATAGTTTACTATTATGGTGGTTGCTCACCATGTCAGAGATATCTTAGCGTGTATGATCCCCAGATTTTCGCTTCCCGAGGCTATGTTGCCCTTGTCATCAATCCGTCAGGAGCTTACGGATATGGTCAGGAGTTTTCCGCACGTCATGCCAATGCATGGGGCGACTACACCGCTGATGATATCATCAAGGGCGTCAAAGAATACTGCCGTACCCACGATTTTGTCAATGAAAAAAAGATCGGATGTCTGGGGGCAAGCTATGGCGGATTCATGACGGAATATCTGCAGACGAAGACCGATATCTTCGCCGCCGCGGCATCACACGCCGGCATCTCGAATGTGGCTTCATACTGGGGTGAGGGTAACTGGGGGTATTCCTACAATACGACGGCTGCTCCCGAATCATACCCGTGGAATAATCCGGATCTCTTCACCAAGCACGGCGCCCTTTTCAACGCCGATAAGATTCATACTCCCCTGCTTCTTCTTCATGGAAAGGTTGACACCAATGTGCCGATCGGGGAGAGCATCCAGCTTTTCAATGCCCTTAGAATTCTCGGACGAGAAGTGGAGTTTGTGCAGGTAGATGGTGAGAATCACATTATAACCAACCATGATAAGCGTAAGCCCTGGCACGCTACGATCATGGCTTGGTTTGCCAAGCATCTCCAGGATTCCCCTGAATGGTGGGACTCCCTCTACGGTGACTAATTTTGAATTTAGAACTGAAAGTTTTGAATTTAGAATTTAGATTTTGAGTTCTGAATTTATAGTTTGATTCCTGAATTTAGAGTTTGATTCCTGAATTTAGAGTTTGATTTCTGAATTTAGAGTTTGATTTCTGAATATATAGTTTGATTCCTTAATTTAGATCTTGAGTTCTGAATATATAGTTTGATTCCTGAATTTAGATTTTCAGTTCTGAATTTATAGTTTAGAAATTTTGCATTGAAGATTACGCATCAGCTCGGAGAGCTGATGATTATGAGAAAACCCCAGGCTTAAGCCTGGGGTAAGTTACTAAAACTAAGCAGCCTCGGAGAGGCGCTTTATGATTATGTCTATGACCAACAAGATATATTGCATCATTTTATCTTTATTATTGTCCTTACCCGTTTTCGCCGCCAATCCCAAAAGGGAATTCCGAGGTGCATGGCTTCATATAATAGGGCAGACCCAATATATGAATACTCAGCAGAAAGGGAGTGCACAGCTGAAAGCTTATATAGCTGATCAGATCGACAGACTTCACCGGGCCGGATGCAACGCCATCATCTTCCAGGTGCGCCCTACCGCCGATGCGGCTTACATCAGTGATATTGAACCCTGGTCCAGCTGGATCACAGGCAAGCGTGGGCTTGCACCTGCGCCTTTATGGGATCCTCTTGAGTTCGCAATAGAGGAGGCTCATAAGAGAGGAATGGAACTCCATGCTTGGCTCAACCCCTACAGAGTGACTTCATCCCCAAAGGAGGTGCTTCCGGCCGACCATATATCAAAGAAGCATCCTGAGAGATTTTTTAAGTATGACGGTAAGATTTTTTTCGATCCGGCATATCAGGAAAACCGCGACTATATCTGTGAGGTTGTCAAGGATATCACCACACGTTATGATGTGGATGCCATCCATATCGACGATTATTTCTATCCTTATCCTGTGTCAGGTGTGAAGATTCCCGATGATGCCTCCTATGCTAAGTTTGGCGAAGGCATGAAGCGGGAAGACTGGCGACGTCACAATGTTGACCTTCTCATCGAGCAGATGAACTCAACGATAAAGGAGACAAAGCCTTGGGTTAGGTTTGGAGTAAGTCCCTTCGGTATATGGAGAAACAAGAAAACCGATCCGAGAGGTTCAGACTCCAATGGACTTCAAAACTACGACGGCCTTTACGCCGATGTGCTGCTTTGGGCTAAAGAAGGATGGGTAGACTATCTCGCGCCACAGCTCTACTGGACTCTTGACTTCAAGGCCGCTCCGAGCAGACATCTCGCTCACTGGTGGAACGACAACTGCCACGGCGTCGATGTATTTATTGGTCAGGATGTGCAGAGGACCATGAACAACGCCGATCCCAAAACCGGAGACTCCAACGAGCTCGCTACAAAAGTGAAGCTCTCGCGCGAGCTTCCAAATATCAAGGGAAATGTATGGTGGCACGGCTATTGGGTGACAGGGAATATGAAGGGTGTAGCAGATTCTCTTGCCTATGTGCATCAGAACACCGTGGCTCTTCCTCCCGCCTATGGCGACCGGACGATAAAACCGGCTCCGGTCTCTAACCTCAGGATGGTAAAGAAGGATGGAAATGCATTTCTCGAATGGGATGCCGACACAAAGAGGCAGGCCTCTACCGATCAGATAAGGTTTGTTGTCTACTCGTTTCTGGAAGATGAGGATGTGGATGTGGAGAATGTGGAGGCAATTATGACTCTGACTCCAAACAAGGCTTATCTCGTTTCCGAGGATGATGACGATTCGGTGTTGAAAGGCATGCGTTTCGCAGTGACAGCGCTCGACAGATTCAACCGCGAATCCGACCCCATGGAAATTGCCTTCTGACCCTTACTCTCCGCTCTCAACCCCTAACCCTTAACCCTTAACCCTTAACTCTTAACCCTTAACCCTTAACCCTTAACCCTTAACCCTTATGAAAGAATTTCTGGATGAGCAAGCGGCGCTCATCAACCGTCTTGAGTTCATAGCCGATGATCCTGTGCAGTTTCCACGGCGTTTCGAAAAGCTGCAGGACATCGAGATTGTGTCTCTGCTTGCGTCATTGATTGCATGGGGAAAGAGGAGTATGATATGCCGCGATGCTGAGCGTCTGTTGTCCCTTATGGGGCATGATCCCTTCAACTATGTGATGGATCAGGGATATCTCGATCTCGATCCGTCGCAGAACATACATCGTACATTCTTCGCACGCGACCTTCAGCACCTTCTGACAGGTCTACGCGAGATCTATCGGCGTTATCCTAATCTGGACGCATTCAGCAAAGCGGTCAGGGCTGCCGATGATCCTGCACCTGCGTGGAAACTCGTGGAAGAGATGCAGAAGATAATTACGGATGCCAATGGGGGAGTGCAGTCAAAGCGTGGGCTTCCTAACAATCTCAAGCAGACTGCTTTGAAACGAGTCAATATGGCTCTACGATGGCTTGTACGTGACGATGGTATCGTTGATATGGGCGTCTGGAGCTCCATACCGAAATCCAAACTCTACATCCCTCTTGACGTTCATGTAGGAAATACAGCACGCGATCTTGGAATATTGACAAGGAAACAAGATGACCGCAAGGCAGTAGAAGAACTTACTGAAGTATTGCGCAAGTATCGCCCCGATGACCCGGCCTACTACGACTACGCCCTCTTCGGCATCGGCGTCAACGGCAAGTCGACATCTTATGGGTAGGCGGTTTCCAACCGCCTCGTTAATATTGGGGTAGGCGGTTTCCTAACCGCCTCATTCATATTGGGGTAGGCGGTTTCCTAACCGCCTCATTTTTCTATCTAAGCCTTATACTTTGCAATTTTAGAAGAAAAAGCCACCGTCACCACATGCCCTTCAAACATCCATGACGAAAGCCACATCTCAATCTCTCCGTCAGCAGTCGTTATGATTCCTTTCCCGTACTTATTCGATGTGGCATCTTTCATTGAGGTCGCGATGTGCGGAAGACTTACTATCCTGTAGTCCGATTTCCAATCTTTAGCTTCTCCGAAATCAGCTTTATAGAGGGCCTCCTTGCAAGTCCAGGCAAGGATATGCATGCGGATGTCCTTGTCGGTAGCCTTTTCGATGTCTTCGATTTCCGGAAGCAATCCCTTCTCCGGGATTGCTAGGAATTTATCCTTGATCTTCAGCACCTGCCTCCTGTCGCTCTTCTCGAGATCAATACCCATAGCTGTGCGCGGATTGACATCCGCGAGGTCCATGTCTGGAGTCTTGGGAAGCGAGGCTATAGCCATACAATGCGATGTATGTGACACTGATATTCGTTGCGCTATCCCTTCGAGCATTGGGGCTCCGTTGTCAAGATGCACGATCGAACGGTAATCACCATCTGCTTCTGAGAATATCTGCATCGCGAAGAGTTTCCATACTTTCGCCGACTTCTCGTCGGCTCCATATATCATCTCGACGGCCACGCCGCAGGGAGCCACCTCCCTCTCATACATAAACTCTGACATATCAATTGGGAATTTAGAATGTAGAATAATTTAGAATTTAGAATGATTGAGGATTTAAGAAGAAGCGTAAAAACAATCAGTAATTGATCATTAATCATTGATCATTGATTTTGGATGCTCTTATCTTCGTGATGCGGTGTTTCTCCATCTGCATGATAAGGAATCGGAAAGGACCGCGCTGCAGCGACTCCTTATTTTCCGGAAAATCTCCCTTTATCTCGAGCATCAGGCCCGCAAGAGTCTCTGCATCTCCGATGTCGCCCAATTCTTCCTCTTCTACGTCGGTCACCCTACAGAAGTCGCTTATTGGAATCTTAGCGTCAAATACGTAGGTGTCCGGTGAAATCTTACGGTATAGGTTTTGGGTTTCATCATATTCATCATCTATCTCACCCACGATTTCCTCTATAACGTCTTCAAGTGTGACAATGCCCTGAGTGTCGCCGTATTCGTCGATGACGATGGCCATATGAATCTTTTTCGTACGGAAATCTTCCAGAAGGTCGTCAAGCGAACGTGATTCAGGCACGAAATACGCATCTCTGATCAACGCCTGCCACCGGAACTTCTCATCTTGTGTCCCTATGTATGGAAGTAGATCTTTTGAGTAAAGTATTCCCTTGATCGTGTCTTGGGTGCGGTCATAGACGGGAATGCGGCTATAGCCTGACTTTACGATTACTTCAAGAACTTCCTTAAAATCGGCGTGATACTCTATGTCGGTGACGTCTACGCGTGAGATCATGATCTCGCTTGCACCTTTCTCCCCGAAAGTAAGGATACCCTCCAGCATTTCCTTGTCCTGTCCTTCCTGAAGGTCGGAAATCTCAAGCGCTTTCTCAAGTTCGTCGGTGGTTAGGTTCTCCTGTTTTTTCGCTACAACCTTATTTATAATGGTGGAAGACTTCACAAGCACTGCAGAGATAGGGGAGAAAAGGCTTGAGAAGAATCCGATGCCCGGAGCCGCCATCAGTGCCCACTTCATGCTGCGGCCACGTGCCACAAGCTTTGGAAATATCTCTCCGAAGAGCAGAAGCAGAAACGTCAGCAAGACTGTCTGCAGAAGGAATCCGACTACAGCGGAGTGGAACTCCACAGCCTGGTTGATGGCAAATGTAAGGAGCACGACCATAGTAATGTTGACCAGGTTGTTGGCAATCAGGATAGTGGCGAGGAGCTTCTCCGGATTCTTTATCAGTTTGAGCGCCTTTTTTGAGTTTGGATTGTCGTCTTCCTCCAGTTCCTCGATTTCTGACTGTGAAAGACCGAAGTATGATATCTCACTGCCTGATACGAATGCGGAAAGGCATAGGCAGATGAGCGCGATCAGCACTATGATGCTCCATGATGTCCAATCTGATGGAGCATGAAAAGATATGGCTGTAGAAGCAAGCTGGCTCAAGGCCAGCAACGGACTGTGTGCAGGTAAAGGGTCTGTATCCAATTTTCTGTAATAGTTGGTTATGTCTGCAAAATTACAATTTTTTACGCTATCCTCCAAATATCCTTCTTAAAATCTTTGCTGGTATTTCGGCTCTTTCATTTACCATCTCATGCGTACCTACCTCTCCGTATCAGATTCCACAAACGGATCTCATTTATTATTTTTCCCATCGGCGACCTCGCCATCCCACCGCATCCTACATGAGATTCTCTGCGTCCTCCGGCCGATGCGCAGCAGGCCGCAATTCATTGCGAGCTTGCCACAACCGAGTCGCGAAGCTTCGTATGACGTAAAACTTACAACGTAAAACGTTAATCCTTCGCGAAAAAAACGGCACCCATTTTCACAAATGGATGCCGTTAAGTGTTTTCCATAATACATTTTACTAACCTAACATCATGAAACTAATTTCTTACTTTATACCTTTAGAACAATATAAACCCATAAAGGTTTAAAATAAGTGTAATTTTTACAATTTTTAATATTCTCCCTCCGTTTTATCCATGAGTATGTGATTTATCCATGATAAATCATGCTCCATCATGCTCCATCAAGATAAATCATGAATCCATACATTTCTATAACCTCACAACTCAACAACTCAACAACTCAGCAACTACCTACCGGCCGCTTCGCTCCGTCTCCTTCCGGACGTATGCATCTCGGCAACATATACACGGCACTTCTTTCGTGGCTTTCCGTAAAGTCGCGGGATGGGAAATGGATCCTGAGGATAGAGGATCTTGATCCGCAGCGATCTAAGATGGAACATGCTCTTATGATCGAAGACGATCTGAAATGGCTCGGTCTTGAGTGGGATGAGGGGGGACTCGAAAACTATGGTCCTAACGGACCTTACATTCAGAGTCTCCGCCATAATCTTTATGAAGAAGCGCTTGAAAAACTCAAGGCTTCAGGATTATGCTATCCCTGTAAATGCACCCGAGCCGACATTCTCGCCTCTCAGGCACCCCATGAGTCAGACGGAAGAGTGGTGTATAAGGGTACGTGCAGGCCTGACGTAATCCCATCTTCTTATAAAGAAGTTCCCGGAGCTGCTGTGAGGCTTGCAGTCACGGATGAAGAAATAACTTTTGTCGACCGTATATGCGGGCCCCAAACTGTAAATCTCGCTCGTCACTGCGGTGACTTTATAGTGCGTCGTGGCGACGGAGCATGGTCATATCAATTGGCTGTCGTGGTCGATGACGCTTTGATGGGTGTGACGGAAGTGATGCGCGGAGACGACCTACTGCTTTCAGCTGCCCAGCAGATATATCTCTATCGCCTCCTCGGATATGTTCCTCCTGAATTCGCACACGTTCCCCTTGTATGCAATGAGGAGGGGCGACGCCTCTCAAAACGCGACAAATCACTCTCTATGGAATACCTCCGTCAACATTACACTCCGGAAGAAGTCATCGGAATGGCAGCCCACCGGGCCGGACTCATCCCATCCCCACACTCCGTATCTCTTCAGGAACTAATACAATCATATATGTAATCATTCTATTTCATGTAAAATTCAGCCCGTAGAGCTGTCAAAACCTAATTTCTCAATTCCCAATTCTTAATTCTCAATTATTTTTACTAATTTTGCACTCTAAATAGCATTATAATAAGAAAAAGACATGAGTGAATTAGCTACCAAATACAACCCCCATGAGGTTGAAGACAAATGGTACGAGTATTGGGAACGCCACAAGATGTTCCACTCAGTGCCTGACGAACGCGAACCTTACTGTATAGTGATACCGCCACCTAACGTTACAGGCGTCCTCCATATGGGCCATATGCTCAACAATACTATACAGGACATACTGATCCGTCGTGCAAGAATGATGGGAAAGAATGCCCTCTGGGTACCAGGCACCGATCACGCGGCCATCGCTACGGAGACAAAAGTGATTCAGAAACTTGCCGAGCAGGGCATCAAGAAGACCGATCTCACCCGCGAGGAGTTTCTTGAGCATGCTTGGGACTGGACACACACTCACGGTGGCATAATCCTTCAGCAGCTCCGCAAACTTGGCGCTTCTTGCGACTGGGACCGCACGGCGTTCACCATGGACGAGCTCCGCTCAAAGAGTGTCACGAAGGTATTCTGCGACCTTTATGACAAGGGACTCATCTATCGTGGTCTGCGCATGGTAAACTGGGATCCCAAGAATCGCACGGCTATCTCCGATGATGAGGTTAACTTCGTCCAGGAGCACTCCAAGCTGTATTATCTCCGCTATTATGTAGCCGACGATCCGGAAGGCCGCTATGCCGTCGTGGCCACGACCCGTCCCGAGACAATCATGGGCGACACAGCGATGTGTATCAATCCGAAGGATCCGAAAAACGAATGGCTCAAGGGTAAGAAGGTGATCGTTCCTCTCGTTGGCCGTGAGATTCCCGTGATTGAAGACCGATATGTTGAGATCGATTTCGGTACGGGCTGTCTTAAGGTCACACCTGCTCATGACAAGAACGACTATATGCTCGGTAAGACCCACAATCTCGAAACCATCGATATCTTCAACGAAGACGCCACACTCAACGAGCATGGCGGCAAATACGCAGGTATGGACCGTTTCGAGGTGCGCAAGCAGATCGCGAAGGATCTTGAGGAAGCAGGACTGATGGAGAAAGTCGAAGACTATACCAACAATGTCGGCTATAGCGAGCGTACGAAAGTGGCTATCGAGCCACGCCTTTCGCTCCAGTGGTTTATCAATATGCGTCATTTCGCCGAGATTTCACTCGCTCCCGTGATGGAAGACTATATCAAGTTCGTACCTGAGAAATACAAGACCACCTACCGCCTGTGGCTCGAGAATATCCAGGACTGGTGTATCAGCCGTCAGCTATGGTGGGGACATCGCATTCCGGCATATTATTATGATATTGATGGCGAAACACGCATCGCTGTAGGGGAGACTAAGGAGCAGGCGCTTGAAAAGGCACGCAAGGAGAGTGGCCTCGACCTTCAGCCTGAAGATCTCGTGCAGGATGAGGGTGCGCTCGACACATGGTTCAGTTCATGGCTGTGGCCGATCACACTCTTCAACGGCATCCTCGAACCCGGAAATGAAGAACTGAAATATTACTATCCCACGGCAACTCTCGTGACCGGTCCTGATATCATATTCTTCTGGGTGGCCCGAATGATAATGGCCGGATATGAATATGTCGGCGACAAGCCTTTTAGCAATGTCTACTTCACAGGCATAGTGCGCGACAAGATCGGACGCAAGATGAGTAAGTCGCTCGGCAACTCTCCCGATCCTCTCGAGCTTATCGAGAAGTTCGGTGCCGATGGTGTCCGTATGGGACTCATGCTGTCGGCTCCTGCAGGCAACGACATCATGTATGACGATGCACTCGTCGAGCAGGGACGTAATTTCGCCAACAAGATATGGAACGCATTCCGCCTCATACAGGGCTGGAGCGTCGACGATGCCCTGCCTCAGCCCGAGAGCTCAAGGATTGCTGTAGAATGGTTCCGCTCCATGCTTTATAAGACTATGAACGAGGTGGAAGACCTGATGGGTAAGTTCCGCATCTCGGAGGCCCTCATGGCTGTCTACAAGCTGTTCTGGGACGAGTTCTCAAGCTGGTATCTCGAGGTGATCAAACCTGCCTACGGCAGCCCTATCGACGGCAAGACATATGCGGAGACTATGAAATTCTTCGAGATGCTCCTGCAGCTGCTCCATCCGTTCATGCCATTCATCACGGAGGAACTCTGGCAGCATCTCGCGGAGCGCACTGACGGCGAGAGCATAATGAACACTACTCTTCCTGCTCCGGGCGAAGTGGACGAGGATCTTCTTGCGAAATTTGAGACTCTCAAAGAGATTATTACCGGTCTGCGTGCCATCCGTAAGCAGCGTCAGATCGCCAATAAGGAGGAGATCTCGGTTGAGGTAAAGGGTCAGCACGACGGTGCGCTCGATTCCGTACTCCTTAAGATGGGAAACGTGAAGGATATTACTTTCATTGAGGAGAAAGGCGCTACTTCAGTTGCATTCCTTGTAGGTCCGGTGGAATACAGTGTGCCTCTTGCCGATAAAATCAATGTCGAGGAAGAGCTTGCTAAACTTGAAAAGGAGCTTAAGCGTTATGAAGGTTTCCTGGCGGGAGTGGAGAAGAAACTCTCCAACGAGCGCTTCGTAGCCAACGCTCCTGAACAAGTGATAGCCCTCGAGCGCAAGAAGCAGAGTGATGCGACCGAGAAGATCGCAGCTATACGTGCCTCCATTGCGGCCCTGAAATAATACTATTAGTTTGGCTTCCGTCTCACCGCAGTATTAAATATCTGAATCGGAATGGCGGAAGCCAAATTTTCTTCGAAGTTCTTTTCATACAGCGGCGAGGCGGATGCCGCAGGAATAATAACAGCTGAAAGAGAGAAAGCGGCAGCCATTTTCACAAACGGCTGCCGCTAAGTGCTTTCCATAATACATTTTACTAACCTAACATCATGAAACTAATTTCTT
>JAIECF010000208.1 GCA_029068655.1 Muribaculaceae bacterium
TTACTTGTCTTGATTTGTTGTGCTTCAATGCCTCAATATTTACAAATGCGTAGCTTCCTCTGCGCGCTCCGGCCGATGCGTAGCAGGCCGTTACCTCAGCGTGCTTGCCACAACCGAGTCGCAAAGCCTCACAAAGCATTGAAACTCTGCCCCTCTGCGGCCTTTGCTTTGTGAGATTTTCGAGCATTCGCAAGTTGAGTAATTATAACGCAAATAATTTTTCATTCTTTAATTGATCATTGATAATTGATCATTCATCATTGAATAATTATCTCGTCGCTGGCATTGAGCTTGTCGTAGCCACTGACTATGACCTGATCGCCGGGTTGTAGGCCGGAGATGACCTCAAACTGATGTGGATTCTGCCGCCCTAATTCGATCTCGGTTTTTATGGCTTTGGATCCGTCTTTGCTGACTTTATAGATCCACTTTCCGTTGGTCGATCCGAAGAAGTCTCCTCTTTGTATAACAACCGCGCTCTCAGGCATTCCCAACTCTATCTGCGCGCGGAAACTCTTGCCCACGCGGAGACTGGAAGGTCGCTCACCGGTGAATACGAGGTCAGACTCAAAACTGCGATCCTTGATTTCCGGAACTACACGGCTGACTTTCAATGGATATGAGTCTGACTTTACCGTTATCTTAGCCGGAAGACCGGGGACGATACGCTCTACATAATATTCGTTTAGCGATACATGCAGCTTGTAGTCGCTCAGTACCTTAAGTTCTCCGATACTCGCGCCGCTCAGCACCTGCTGGCCCGGTGTGACGGTCAAGAAGCTGAGCTGTCCGGATACGGGTGCACGGACTATAAGGTCTTCGCTCCGTCGAGCCGCCCGGTCTCTTTTCGTCTGTGCTCGGTCCATGTCCCCCGCAAGCAATTCGCGTCGGATCGCTGTGGCGGCGGAGTCGTGGCTGAGACTCTTCAGCTGAAGCGATGTCTTCTTTCTCCGATAGTCATATTCGCTTTCGGCAAGATCCATCTCCGCCTTGCTTTTCATACCCATCTCGAATTCCTCGCGGGCTATGCGCCGCTTGTTGTCGAGATTGGTCATCTCGTAGTTGGCGTCGAGTGCCTGCTGCTGAAGGGTGATCGACTTCTGCTCCATCTCGATTTCCTGTTCGCGATACTGACGCTGCTGATGCCTCCATTCATCCTCCTCATCGTGGATGGTACGCATGAGGTCGGGATTCTTCAGTACGAGGATAGTGTCTCCGGCTTCGAGCATCGCGCCGTCTTCAGCTACGATTCGCTCTACAAAACCGGATTCGAGGGCGTTGACTTTGACGGTCATGATAGGCTGCACTATTCCTTCGACGTCGACATATTCAAGGAACCTGTCTTCCTTGACTGGCGCGATCGTCAGGTTTCCCCGGTCGATACGGGGAGTCCCGGAATTCAGGGCCAATACAATGCCATAGGCTAACAGACCGGCAACTGCGAGTCCGGCCATCAGATGGTATCTGTAGCGCCAATACCAAGGCTTTTTCTTCAGTTTTATATCCATTGTTTTTAATTGAGAATTGAGAATTGTCAGATAGTGATGCAGATCACAAGTCGCCTCTCCGAGGCTACTGAGTTTACTGTATACTTCCCCAGACTGAAGTCTGGGGTTTCGGCATAATCATCAGGTCTCCGACCTGATAGGTGCTTAAGTGGTATTTACAATTTATCATTGGTAATTGGTAATTGATCATTGATAATTAATCATTGATCATTGAAAATATCTTTTCCGGTGAGGGAGCGGATGGTGAAGTAGAGGGTCCAGTAGGTCTTTATCGAGGAGATGTAGGCCCTGGTGGCTGAATCCTTTTCGGAGAGTGCCGTGTTGAGGTCAAGGATGGTGTTGCGTCCCGCTATGTAGAGCCTTCGCGCTATCTCGTAGCGGTGGGAGGCGAGACGGTTGGTGCGGGAGGCAACCTCTACTTTCTTGGGCTGCATGTTAAACTGCGTCACGATCTTTCTGACATTCTGCATGAAGTCGTTCATTCCTTGGTCGGCTTCGGTATATACGAGGTCGCGTTGTGATTTCGCCACCTTCACCTGTCCTTTCCCTCGTCCCCAGTCGAGAATTGGAAGCGACAGTGAAAGACTTGCGTATTCCTGATGCAAAGGATGGCTGAAGGTGGACTCAAATCTGTCTCCGGTCTGCGACAGTCCGAACTGAAGGTATATATCGGCTCTGAGTCCGGTGTTTCCTTTCGCCTGGGCAACTCGGCTGTCGCTTTCGAGTTTCATTCTCCGGTAATAATCCGGCTGCGACGCGTTTCGCTTCGCCAACTCCTCGGCTATCGGAAGAAAGACTGTTATTTTCGGAACTTCCTCCGGGAGCCTGAGTGTTATATCCGACATGTCATCAAGCCCGAGGTATGAAGCCAATGACTGTGTCTGCTCGTTGACCTGCACTTCGGCGTCCATACAGGCGGTTTCCTCGTTGAGTCTGTTGATCTCGAGTTGGAGCATATCGTTTTCATTGATCACGCCTATCTTGTAGCGACCTTGCGCCATCTGATAGAGCGTGTCGGCGGAAGCGAAGTTTAGCCGCGCCATCTCGAGGTTAGCCTGTGCCTCTACAAGAGAGAAATAATATCCGCAGGCATGTGCCGCAACCAATTCCATGGCCTCGTCATAGTTTTTCTTTGCTTCCTGATACCTCAGTGGTTCTATCCGGCGGTCCCATTTCAGAGAATTGTATCCGAAAAGATTCTGTCGGTAACCTATGGTGATAGGATAGGAGCTATAGGAGGTCTTCCGTCGCTCCAGTTCATCTATACGCGACAGCGAGGACTTCAGGAAAAACGATCCTCCGGTGAAGGGAATGTTCTGATTGACTGTGAGTGCGAGGTCTGTGTTTATCTGGTTTTGCTTGATGAAGGCGCTTGTTCCGTCGTTGAGTGTGATCTTGTTGATCTCGCGGTTGAGGAAAGGGGAGGAGGTGAGTGTCACGGAGGGGAGATAGTTGGCGCGGTAATATTTGTATTGCCATTCAGCTGCGAGGAAGGCGTGCTTCGCGCTCTGGGCCGCCGGGGAATTGGCCTGGGCCCTACCGATCACTTCCTGCAGGGTCATGCTCCTTCCCGTTGCCTCCTCTCCGTAGGCTTTAATGCCGGTAGCAGACATCAATGACGCGATGGCAATATGTATGAAAGTTTTTATAGACATAATCCGTTGTTTTTGCTATATTATAATCAAACATCGTGCCTATTTTATAAATAGCTGATAATTATGTCTTTGTAAGTATATGTACCTCTTGAATACTGTGCGGATATGCACACTTAAGTTCAAATCCGCACAGAATCCTAATAGTCCTGAACTACCCGAAAGTAGTGAACACATTAAATCGTAATAAAAAAGATATTTAAGCAATCTTTGAATTGTAACTTAAGCTTCAATAAATATTGCAAATTTTGGGTTCAGATAATTTGGAGGTTTCTGATATTTTATATAAATTTGCATCATAATGATATTATAACAATATCATAGTTAAAGGGGTATCCTGAGAGTAATGTATAACCTTAAATAATACAGTGATATGAAAGAGAATAAAGAGATTCCCTTTGAGGGAAGTACCGTCAATGGGTTCGGAATGCTTTTCCTGATACTGATGATACCGGTCATAATCGTAGCATCATTTATACTACTCCCGGAAGAATTGTATTGGATTGCAGGAATAATAACCGGATTAGGTGTCATTGGATTTATTATTCTGCTGTGTGGCTTTTTCGTGCTGCAACCGAATCAGTCTGTAGTCATGATCTTCTTCGGTAAGTATCGTGGAACTTTCAGAAATACAGGTTTTTTCTGGACTAATCCCTTTATGACAAAGAAGAAAGTTTCACTGCGTATCCGTAATATGGATGTCGCTCCAATCAAGGTAAACGATAAGATTGGTAATCCGGTCATGATCGGTCTTGTTCTCGTCTGGAGAGTCAATGATACTTACCGTGCAGTTTTTGATGTAGATGCGGGAGACATTAATTTGATCAACGTTTCGAATGATTCAAAAAATGCACAAGCACTGCAGGGGGATTCAGTAGCTAAGGCTCTCAATGCATTTGTAGCGATTCAAAGTGACGCAGCACTTCGCGAAGTTGCCGGCAAATATGCATATGATGAAGAGGGTGGAAATCATGACGAAATCACCTTGCGCAGTGATGGGCATGAGATCAACGAGCAGCTTGAGACTAAGCTCAATGAACGTCTTGCCATGGCAGGTATCGAGGTAGTCGAAGCACGTCTTAACTATCTTGCTTATGCTCCTGAGATTGCTGCAGTGATGCTACGCCGTCAGCAGGCTTCTGCAATTATAGCTGCTCGTGAGAAGATTGTCGAGGGTGCAGTGAGCATGGTTAAGATGGCACTTGATCAACTGAGCGAGGAACAGATAGTAGAGCTTGACGAGGAGCGCAAGGCTTCTATGGTCAGCAACCTGCTTGTTGTGCTATGCGCCGACGAACCTGCGCAGCCTGTATTGAATACGGGAACCTTATATCAATGATCAATTATCAATGATGAATGATCAATTATAAAGAGTCGTTGGAGGATAATGGCGCAACAGAAAAACAAGGGATTTCTTCTGAGGCTTGATTCTGAGATGATGGAGCAGGTGGAGAAGTGGGCTGCACAGGAATTTAGGTCGGTCAACGGGCAGATCCAGTGGATCATCGCGGAGTCGCTCAGAAGGCATGGCAGAAACAAACAGAAAGAATAATAACGATGAGGCCGATATGATTCGGTCTCTTTTTTCTTACATAGCATTCAACCTTCGTATAGGTTTAAGTGTATATAAGTATAAAAACTTAAAACGAAAAACCATATGATACTGTTAGAGGAGAATCAAGGCACAATCGCCAAAGTGATAGAGATGCTCAGACACATCTCTTTCCAAGACGCTATGTCAAAACTGGCAAGCATGCTTGTAAGCTTCTGTTTCAAGGTGCTGATTGCAATAATTGTATTCTACGTCGGACGATTCATCATCCGGAAGATCAACCAGTTGCTTACTAATATCTTCGATAGAAAGAAAGTTGATCTTTCGCTAAAGACATTCGTGCTCAATTTCACTACAATCCTTCTTTACTTTATTCTTATCGTATCGATCATCGGTATTTTAGGTTTGGAGACCAGCTCCTTCCTCGCTATTTTTGCCTCTGCCGGTGTTGCCATCGGTATGGCTCTCAGTGGTACGCTACAGAATTTTGCCGGCGGTGTTTTGATTTTGATTCTCAAGCCTTATAGGGTTGGCGATTATATCGAGGCGCAGGGTTTCGCCGGAACTGTAAAGGAAGTGCTGATGTTCAATACCGTCATCACGACTCCTGACAACAAAACCATACTCATTCCAAATGGTGCTCTTTCTACTGGAAGTATCAACAATTACTCCGTACAGCCACTCCGCAGAGTTGATTGGTCGCTATCCATCCAGTATGGCGACGACTTCAACAATGCTTCCGAGGCTATCAAGGAGATATTGAAATCGGATGAGCGTGTGGTGAAGGATGATCCGTCGCAGGCTATCTTCGTCGGTCTGAAAGAACTTGGCGACAGTGCGGTAATACTGACTATCAGAGCGTGGTGCAAGAGTGCAGACTATTGGGGACTCTATTTCGACATCACGCAACGTATGTATGCTGAACTCCCGCTGAAAGGAATTCACTTCCCGTTCCCGCAGTTGGATGTTCATCTTGTTCAAAATTCATAAATCATAATAAAAAAGAGCCCGGTTCCCGATGGAATAAGGCTCTTTTTTATCTATGAAAAGTGCTTTGATAGATAATTGGGTCGATTTCAGATATTCCTCTTGTTCACTATGTCGAGGAGTTCAGAGCCATAGGCAGCGGCTTTCATACGGCCTATTCCGGGGATGGTCAGGAGGTCTTCTTCTGTCCGGGGACATTCATTGGAGAGAGCGACAAGAGATTTGTTGCCAAGCACCATATATGCATGCACTCCCTCTTCTTCGGACTTCATGCTTCTCCATCTGACGAGTCGATGATACAAATCAGGATTCTCTATGTCAGCGTTGGAAACCAAGCCTTTTGCCTTAGGATCCGGTTTTATCCATTGGGGGTCTGACATTGACGCATCCCTCTTGATATTCATGAATTCCATGGGGGAAAGTTTTTTCTTAAGGGTCGCTTGAAAAAGTCCGTATTTAAGATTGACTTCATATTCAGCTACAGCCATCGCTTCCTCAAACTTTTTCCGGGCCTCCTTGCTGTCGATATTCTGAGGAATACGGCGGAGAAAGTCGACGATAGGGTCAAGCTGAGCGAGGAAATATGAGGAAGCAGCCTTTAGTCTCTGGTAGACCGCTTCCGGAGTCGCTTTATGAATCGCCATGCGTCGCAGTTGTTGCTGAAAACGTAACGAGACGTTCAAGATATCTGCAAATTGATTAGCAAGCATCTCCCCGAATTCAGCGGTAATCTTTGGAAATGCGGAGGCATGGCTTATCTGGATAGTGCGATGTAGAGAGTCCAAGGCATTGTTCAGTCCCGTAAGGTCGGAAATCTCAAGATCAACACGGACAGCGAATTCCTCTTGAAGACCGTCCACACGCTTGCCGTCGGCTTCCTTGAAGCTGCAATCCTGCTCGAACATGGTTACTATCCGATCTGAAATAATTGCCGACTGGGGTATCGGATTTTCAAGAACCAATCCTTGAAGTGATCGGCAGCGGCTAAGTGCCACATAGGTCTGCCCATGTGTAAAGGCCGCCGACGCGTTTATTATAGCTTTGTCGAAGGTCAGTCCCTGACTTTTATGGATTGTGATAGCCCATGCCGCACGCAGGGGAATCTGCGTGAAGCGCCCTTCGACCTTCTCTTTCATTTCCTTTGTCTTCTCATCGACTGTATAGGATATATTTTCCCACATCTCTTTCTCTACCTCAATGGGAGTAGTACCGTCGTCGAGAGTGACGATTACCTTTCCTTCTCCTGTTATATTTTTGATCCGCCCTATAGTTCCATTGTAATAGCGGTGGCCTTTTGAGTCGTTTTTAAGGAACATCACCTGCGCTCCCTCTTTTAATATGAGTTCAGCTTCAGCGGGATAGATCAACTCAGGAAATTCCCCTTCGATATCTGCCTTGAAGAGGTGTCTTTTCGTCTTAAGTGCCCCCATATGCTCGTCGTTGACACGCTGAGCCTGCTGGTTATGGGTCATCAGGCGGATATATCGTTCATCATCATGTGGATTGAAGTCAGGGACATATCTTTCATTGAGCTTTCTAAGAATTGATGAATCTACACGATTTTCTCGGATCGCATTAAGTAACTCAAGGAAATCATGGTCTTTCTGACGGTAGACCTTTGTCAACTCTATTGTCTCGAAGGGTGTTTCCCTAAGCAGATGACTGTCGAAAAAATAGGGTGAGCGATAATATCCGCTCAGCAGACGCCATTCTTCCTCTCGTGCTACGGGAGGAAGCTGCTGAATATCGCCGATCATCACCAGCTGCACCCCACCCATAGGTAGAGAGGCATTGCGGTAGCGCCGTAGTTTGGCATCTATAGCATCAAGGATGTCCGCACGAACCATGCTTATCTCATCTATCACGATAGTATCGATGCTGCGGAGGAGCTTTATCTTCTTCTTTGAGTATTTGCTGAACCGCGAGTTGCCTCCAGTCTGTCCGATACCCGGTATGTATGGTGAGAATGAAAGCTGAAAAAAGCTGTGAATTGTCATTCCTCCCGCGTTAAGCGCAGCTATACCGGTAGGGGCGAGAACTGCAATCGTCTTGCAGCTTTTCTCTTTCAGTCTTTTCAGGAAAGTAGTCTTTCCGGTTCCGGCCTTGCCCGTTATGAACACGTTGGCGCCCGTGTTCTCTACGAGGCGCCATGCGAGATCTAATTTATCATTTTCCATAGATGTGAGGTTGATGATGGAGAAATAAAGAGGATAATGTCTAATGGCGTACCACGTCACGCCAATATCCTTGCCTTACATTCATCTCCTTTATGTCAGTGTTCGGACCAGAGAAAAACACGCGGTCGGATAATTCACTGTCCGGACTATACTCGGCCTTTGTGCCTACCGAATCGGCGAACTCAAACATACGGGAACCGGCTGAGCCTTCCTCTCTCAGTGTCCCAAGAAGGAACATCGATGGTTTTCCCGAGACATCCACTGTATTATCGAATGCCATCATCCTATAGCTGTCACCACTTGAATCTATGCGAATCACAGATCTTCCGTCGGTCTGGATAAGCGTCATGACAGGAGTCCAGCCGTCACGATACGCTGGAGCTAAGGTCTTTAGTTCCTCACGAGCAAGCATCTTGCGAAGTCCGGACTCTGCTGGAGACTGATAGTCGATGAACTGAATTCCCTCATCAAACCAAATGGGACGGTCTTCTCCTATACTCCATCCTCTCCATCCGTAACTTGTCCACTCGTCGAGCTTTCCTTTTCTCATTCTATCCTGAAGAGGAGCGTCGACAAGAATTGGGAAATAATCCACCATAGCAAGTGAATCCTCTATATCCTTGAGTGGATAAGGACGAATGATGGGGTATACACAGAGAGCCGCGAATCCGGGTGCGTCTCCTTCGGCGAGAGATCGCATCAGTTTACGCAGAGCATCGTCCGGACGTGGCTCTCCGAGCGAAGACTCTGCCTTTTCCTTGCTTGCATTAGCATCATGGCAGGATGGTAGGGTAATTGAGGTGAGGATTACAGCTGAGGCTGCAAAAAACTTTATGAGGGTTTTTCCATTTATCAATCTATTCATTTTCATATAGATTTATACGTTCATAAAAACATTATCTTACGTTTGATTCATCTTTATTTAGGGAGGAGCCTCCTTTTCCGGAATCGTTATGAAGTTCAGATGTTTCATAACGAATTGAATCTGTATTCCGGGATGTTTCATCGAGCGACAGTGCTGAAGCTTCTATGTGCTGCATTTCAGACTCGACTTTCGCCTCCATCTCGCTAATAAGAGTACTGGGGTCTTTCACGAAGAGGGTAGCCAGTTCCTCCTGACGACGACGTTTCAGCTGTGAAAGCTGTTTACCTCTGTAGCGGCTATGGGCAATGTATGATGCCTCGATGTCACGATTGCCGGCCTTCAGTTTTGAGAGTACACTCGATTTGGCTACTACGCCCGGTCCGCAGTTGTATGCAAGAGCTGCGAGCAAAAGACTGTCAACACCGAATTCCCTGTATTTAGCACATAGTTTGGCATAGTCCTGTCGCGCAAGTGCGTCAGCCTCCGCCTCAGTGAGTTTTCTACCTTTGGTGAATTTCTCACCGGGCATTACCTTGTGGCCATAACCGACGAAAGGCCAATGGCTTGGGCCACTTAGACCTTCATACTTCTTTATGATGGCTATGGCGTCTTCAAACGTAGGAGCTTTTCCTGGTTGTGTATCTGTCTGCGACACTGCGAAACCAATTCCGAGTCCAAGGATGAAGAGAATTATCAATAAATGTAACTTTTTCATTAATTCGTTTTTAATTTCATCTTTACGCATATATAGATGACAGGATAGACCTTTGCTTCCCCGTCATGTCTAACTACGCTTCTATAATAAAACATATGGAATTCTCTAAAGTTTTTCGAGAACAAATGGCCCGGTAATAATTGTTATATAATAAAGCCGCTTCACCTACAAACTTAAAAAGCGGCGGATAGAAACACTAAGTATATAAAAAATATTAGAGCAATGAATAAACAGCAGTTCAAGAAAGCCGTAGAGGCTGTAGGCGCATCAATGTGCGACGAAATGATGACAGTATATTATAATGTAGATGGCGCCGACCGCGAGAAAATCTCTGTGGCTGTGGCCAAGGTTCTGGGTGCGACAGGTGCCGCTAAGGCGAACGCCAACCGTTTCTTTGACCGCGGTGTGAAAGGATTCGCCAATGTAGAGGAATACAAGAAAGCCAAAGGTGAATTCTTCAAGAAACTGTTTGAGAAGATCCGCAAGGATTTCAACGAGGAGATATCGGCAGCCTTGAAGCTCTTCAATGAGTCTGTTCCCCAGTCTGTGAAAGATGCCAATAAGGTAAATGCGTGATGCGGTGTGAACAATAGCTATTGTAAAAAAGAGATAGTTTAAAGAAAACTTATGAATATTTGGAGACTCGCATTGAAATTGACCGGGTGGACATTCGACATTACGGTCCCGGTATTCGACAAGTGCGTGATATGCGTGGCTCCTCACACGTCCAACTGGGATTTCCTTCTCGGTTTGGCAGCCTATCATTCCGTGGGAAGAAAAGCCAACTTTCTTATGAAGAGTTTCTGGTTTTTCTTCCCTCTGAAGTATCTTCTCCGTTACTTCGGGGGTATCCCGGTAGAACGCTCGAAAGAGAAGTCGAAGGGTTCACTGACTGATCGTGTTATCAGACTGTTCGAGACAGAACCGTATGTTAATCTTGCAGTCACTCCTGAGGGTACACGAAGTGCTGTCGATCAATGGAAGACGGGATTTCTTTATATCGCGTATGGAGCAAAAGTGCCGATTTTGCTTGGAGTGATCGACTACAGCCACAAGCATATTCAGATAAGTAAGACATATCATCCTACGGGAGATGTCGATACCGACATGAAGGCCATAAGGGA
Source organism: Muribaculaceae bacterium (assembly GCA_029068655.1). Lineage (GTDB taxonomy): Bacteria > Bacteroidota > Bacteroidia > Bacteroidales > Muribaculaceae > Lepagella. The sequence continues at coordinate 10,581 of JAIECF010000208.1, forward strand.
GTATTATTCCGATTGGAAGCATGCGGCTCGATATCCCGATAAATTCATACCTTGATGAAAGATCTTAAAGTTTGCCTGTATCCGCAAGAGATAGTTTGGAACGATAAGGAGAAAAACTTTGCAAATCTAGAGGATGCACTCACGCGAATGCATCCGGCCACTGATTTGCTGATAGTTCCGGAAACGTTCTCCACAGGTTGTCCATATGGCGACAAGGAAAGTGTGCGTATACTCTCCGAGCGCAATTCAGGTGAGACTGTGGATCGGCTGAAGCAGTTGGCTCGCCTTCATCATGTAGCCATTGCGGGGAGTTTTTTGGCTGATACGGGAGGCCTTCTTGCCAATCGTGCATTTTTCATAGAGCCTAACGGTGAAGAATATTTTGGCGACAAGAGACATCTCTTTACCATGGCTGGAGAAGACAAGCTTCTGTCGCCAGGTAATAAGAGGATGAAAGTTCGGTATCGTGGTTGGGAAATAGCGATGATAGTCTGTTATGATATCCGATTTCCGGTATGGTGCCGAAACGTAAACAACGAGTACGATCTTCTTATAACAGTTGCCAACTGGCCTAAGGCGAGGGTAGAGGCTTGGCGAAAGCTTCTTATGGCTCGGGCAATCGAGAACGAGGCATACGTATGTGGAGTTGACTGCAAGGGAAAGGATGTCAAGGATATCGAGTATGACGGCACATCACTTGCTATTGACTTCAAGGGTAACGACATATCCGTTCCTGATCCGGATGGAGGCAATCTGGTCTACGCTACCCTTTCGCTTGAAAAGCTTAATTCATTCCGTGATAAATTTCCTGCATATAAGGATGCCGACACCTTTAAGATCATCTTTGGCTGATGCTGGATCTAAGGACTGATCCTTTCGTGTAGATTTTGTGTCTGGGATGATAAATGCCGTAGGTTTTATTGCCTGCGGCATTTATTTCATGTATATAAGAATCGGAAAATTTTTTGTGAATGTAATGATATCGATGGCTTATACGTCATAATTAAGTCATAGTTTCTATTTCTTCCTGAATATAAACATAGACTTTTTATGTAATAAACATATAAAAATTACTCTAATGAAAAAGATTTCGATTCTTGTCTTTCTTATGATGTCGATCTTTTCGGCATCAGGTAATGTGAGCCTCTCATCCGTTAAAGGTGTTTGGGCTAATGATAACGCAGAAGCGGTGATCACTGATGAAGTCTGCATGTTTTTTTCAAAGGTAGATTCTGTCATGCAAGCAGTTCTTGAAGTGCCTTCCATAGGATTATATCATAAAACCGTTTTTGAAAAAGATGGAACTGTAATCTCTTCAAAAGATCAGACTCCTCTTGGAATTGAAGTCAAGTATGATACTCTTGTCCTCGGGGGTGAGCGGATGAGTAAAGTTGAGGACATCGAGATTGTATCTCCATATGGAATGTCCGAGTGCAAAGATAGGTCGGATGTAGGGAAATGTCTTCAGGAATGGCGACTTGGTGTGAAACTTATCTTACAAGATGGTGAGCCATTCTGTGAGATCGACACCAACCGTCATCTCTTCATATATATGGTGCTTCCTTCTACTGTATATATTAGGGCGGCTGCCACAAGAAACAATAATGAAGGTACTTTATTTTTTCAGAACATTAGAATGATGAAGAATGAGAACACCGGCGAGTATACCATGAGTATAAATCCGGATAATTTCAATATAACGAAGAGTGATCTTGAGATTGATAATTCCAGATTCAAACCGAACGCATGCTATTTCAGTGAAGATGGTGGTATCTACTGGTCGCTCATCTCATTTACTCCGGATCTTATCCTGCTCAATGGATGCGGTGAAACATATGAGGTAGCCAGACCTAAGAAAGACGCACCCATAGAGGAATGGATAAAGTACAAGTCTTATTAAAACGATAATTGAGAGACTATGTGAACCAAAAAGGGGAGGAGAGTGTTTAAATATCGTAAAAACAATAAAAGAAACTTAGTCTTAAGATAAAAGACTTCAGTCATTAGTCTTAAGTGTTAAGAGTAAGGGAAACATTAATCTTAAAAATTAAATTATGGAAACTTTTGAAGAAATAATCCAATCTCCGACACCTGTCCTCGTAGACTTTTTCGCAACATGGTGTGGCCCTTGCCGCATGATGCACCCTATTCTTGAAGAACTTCATGAAAAGATGGGCGACAAGGTAAGGATCATCAAGATAGACATTGACAAGAACGAACAGCTTGCCGCTAAATATGTAGTGCAATCTGTACCTACACTGATGATATTCAAGAACAATAAGCTCGAATGGCGTGGAGCAGGCGTACACTCTGCTGCTGACCTTGAGAGACTCCTTGAAGCATATCTCTGATAAGATGATAAATAACTAATTATCAATGATTAATTATTAAATGAGTAAAAAGGGTCAATTTGGCCCAACTATAGAAAAACCGGGCTTTCTCAAAAGTCCGGTTTTTTCGTCCAACGCCCAACGATCAGCGCCTACCTCACTTGAAGGAGTCTGGGAGATCGTTTTCGTAGAGTACTGTGTCGCCGGGAGCAAGCATCTTTGCGAGGAGGGTTTGGGAATCAGCAAATGAATCTACGATGTGGAGGTTCTTTTCGTCGAAATCTGTGGAACGTATGCCATCGACGAGAGCGTTGCGGTTGTAGACTCCTACTATTACCGCTACATCAAGGTTTTCTCCTATATGCTTTCCAAGTTCTCTGTTGAGTTTCTCCTGTTCATTTCCAAGCTCGATCATTCCGGGAGTAACTATTATTCTTTTTCCTGTCTTGAATTGGGACAGTACGTCGACAGCCATACGTGATCCAGACGGATTTGAATTAAAGGCGTCATCAATGATCGTCACACCACCGGGAGTCCGCTTTACATTTAGTCTGTGTTCTACCTGATCGATGGAATCCACAGCTCGCCTGATCTCTTCCGCCGTAAGTCCAAGATGAAGTGCAACTATGACGGCGGCTACGAGATTGGAAATATTACATTCACCTACGAGACGGGTATGCAGCTCAAGATTTGTTCCATCGTTGCCTTTAACCGTAAAGGATGTTCCATCCGGTGAATAGTTCACTTCAGTAGCCACATAATCGCAGCCTTTAGGGTCGGAAACGCCATAACGAACTGTCTTTACGTTCTCCACGGGACGGTTGGCACACCATTCGAAATCATTATTGATGACTCCGAAGCCGTCGGGTGGAAGAGCGTCGATAAGCTCGAACTTAGTTTTCTGGACGTTTTCTATACTCTTAAACGACTCGAGATGCATGGGTCCTACCGCTGTTACTATACCGATCTTCGGATTCACCATATCGCATATCTCCTTAATGTCTCCGAGTTGTTTCGCTCCCATCTCGCAGATGAATACCTCATTATAAGGCTTCATCATCTCACGAACTGTTCGTATCACTCCCATAGGGGTGTTATAGCTTCCCGGGGTCATCAGCACATCGTAGCGTTCTGAGAGTATTCTATGCAGATAATGCTTGGTAGAGGTCTTACCATAGCTTCCTGTTATGCCTATTATCTTAAGGGCCGGCATACTCTTAAGAATTGATATAGCTTCGTTACGGTATTTAGCATTGATCGAGGCTTCTACCGGCTTCAGGATCCATACTGCCACAATAGCTATAGCCCATGAAAATATGCATATGAGCAGGATAGTGCCCAGACTCACCTGACCTCCGGAATAATATAGAAATGCGTCGCTTCCTCCACGGCCTAATGTCAGAATGACAGCGAGTGATGTCGCAATTCCTATAAACCCGCAAACGCTGTAGATTCGTTTCACCCTGGGAGTGAAGACAAGAGGTTTCTTGAATTTTTTACGTAACATCAGAACCGCCTGTCCGCAGCAGATAGCGGCAACGATAATGGCATTGATAGCAGGGGAAAGAAGGGTTGAGAAAAGAAGAAACAGCGCTCCGACATTCACCAGACGGGAGGTGGAAGAGATGTCGCCGGAGCGATTAAGCCATTTCCAGTAGCGGTCGATGCGGTAGCTGTTCTGCTGCAGCATATGGATATCATGCCTGAAATTGAGAAGCATGTATAATCCGCAGATTATGTAGATTACGATTGAAAAAGCGTTCACTGTTGTTGAGTTGTTGAATTGTGAGGTTTTTAAGTTGTGAGGTTATATATGATCACACCAGAATAATCATGAACCTTCATGATTTAATGATTAAGAATGATCATAAATTGAAGAATGAAGATACTGTAGCCTTGAATCCGAAAGGATTATCAAGAAACGAATAGTGTCCGCATCCAGGGAAAGAGACGAGACCTGCGTCCGGAATCAGGCGCTTCATCGTCACCGCATCTGAAAGAGGTGTTGCCGTGTCGTCCTCGCCCCATATCAGCAGAGTCGGTGCTTTGATGGATGGCATCACATGTTTAAGGTCTTCGTTGACACAACGGCTCATCACAGCTCTCATTCGTGGAGAGGAACTCCGGTAATCTGCAGAGCCCCTGCGGGCCCTCATCTTTTCGACAGCCTCCATTCCCTTCTTTTTTCCCAGGAAGAGCAGCAGAGTATTCTTCATGGCTTTGAATGAATAGACTTTCCAGTAATAAGAAAGACTTCTCTTAGGCTTAATGCCGGCAGCATCCACGAGGAGCAGTTTATCGACATCGTTGCGGGAACTGAGAAGTATGCCGATTCTTCCACCGAAGGAATGACCAACGAGCGACGGGCGCACAAGCCCAAGCCGGGAAATGAATTTCTCCATCATGGATGTGAAATCCTCAACTCCCCATATCGCAGGGGGCTCTGAACTCTGTCCATGTCCCGGAAGATCCACGTTTATGACACGCATGCGCCCCTTGAAGATGTTCTCGATCGAAGCAACTGTGTCGACATTGCATCCCCAGCCATGCATTATTATCACGGGCTTAAGGTGTTCATCTTCTGTGTCGCGATAGTGGAGCCTCACGCCATCTATTTCTATGGTTTTGTCCATGATGGATTATTTAAGGAAACGTTTAGTAAGATCTCCATAATAGTCAATACGACGATCACGTAGGAACGGCCACCATTGCCTGACGTTTTCCGAGCGGCGGAGATCGATATCGACTACTTCCTCTGCTGATCTGTCTTCCGGTGCCTCATAAAGAAACTCACCCTGCGGACCCGCCACGAAACTCGATCCCCAGAAATCAATACCGGAGGAAACTCCCGATAAATCTTCCTCAAATCCGACACGGTTTACGCTAATCACAGGTATTCCATTGGCGACAGCGTGTCCACGCTGGACAGTGATCCATGCCTCGCGCTGACGACGCTTTTCATCTTCCGGATCATCGGGATTCCATCCGATGGCTGTAGGGTAAATAAGCATATCCGCACCATCAAGAGCCATAAGACGTGCAGCTTCAGGATACCATTGATCCCAGCATACCAGTACACCCAGTCGCCCTACTGACGTATCTATGGGATGGAATCCAAGATCGCCGGGAGTGAAATAGAATTTCTCGTAAAAACCTGGATCATCAGGTATATGCATCTTGCGGTAAGTGCCGGCTACTTTTCCGTCTGATTCGAAGACCACAGCAGTGTTGTGATAGAGTCCGGGTGCCCTTCTTTCAAAACCGCTTGCAACAAGGACAATGCAGTTTTCTTTGGCTGCTTTCGAATAAACATCGAAAAATTCCCCGGGATAGGGTTCTGAATACTGGAAATTCTCGACATCCTCGCATTGGCAGAAGTAAAGAGAATCATGAAGTTCGGAGAGGATAACGAGACGTGCCCCTTCTTCTGCGAGAGAGCGGATAGCGGCAAGATTGCGAGCGCGGTTCTTTGCCACATCTTCGGTAAAGGAATGCTGGACGATGCCTACTTTAAGAGTATTGGAGTTCATTGGTTTTCAGATTGTCTGGTTTTCAGGTTGCTGAATGTTGATGATTCCTGAGGGAATCTGCATCGTCGCGCAATGCAGTGATCCATGCTGGCGAAGAAGTGTTCGGCAGTCGACTCCAACCACCTTGTGACCAGGGAAGGCTATTTGAATTGATTTCATAGCAAGCTCATCTTTGTCGGGCTGTGCATAGGTCGGCATGAAGATGATGCCGTTTGCCACGAGATAGTTGGCATAAGTGGCGGGAAGCCGGCTTCCGTCCTCGTCGAGAATGGGATCCGGAAGAGGAAGCTCTACAAGATTGTATGGGTTCCCTTCGGCTGTACGGAAGAGTGTCAGTTGCGCGCGCATGGCAAGAAGTGACTCGAACTGAGGATCATCGAAATTCTTAGTGCCGGTAAAGACTATCGTGTCGTCAGGGGCAAGCCGAGCGAGTGTGTCGATATGTGAATCGGTATCGTCGCCTTCGAGCGCACCATGGTCGAGCCAGAGCACATGGTCTGCTCCAAGCCGCTCAAGCAGCTCGCGATTGAGCTCCGCTTTTGTCTTTCCTCCGTTGCGGTTTGGACTTTGAAGACATCTTGAAGTGGTCATGACCGTACCTTGTCCGTCAGACTCCACTGAGCCACCCTCCAGCACGAAATCTCGTTCGTTGCGGTAGATAAGCGGACAGATCACTCCCTTTTCATTCAACCTTAGGTTGACAAGATTATCCTTGTCTGAGGCAAACTTCAGTCCCCAGGCATTGAAGCCGAAGTCAAGTGCACGGAGCCGTTCGTTTCTAACCACCGAGATCATTCCGTAGTCACGTGTCCAAGTGTCATTGTATTCAGTCTTGACATAACTAATATGTTCTTGACCGCAATCTTTCATTATCTCCTTAGCTTCCTCTACATCCTGACAAAGCAGGATAACATTTATACTTTCGTCGGTGATCGCACTCACCAGACGACGGTACTGATCGATAGCCTCGGGAAGAATATAGTCCCAGTCGGTGTCTTGATTCGGAAGAGCGAGGAGTATGTATTCTACAGGCTCCCATTCGGGTATGAATCTTATATTAGACATAGTGCTTAACTTCAACATTATTTTTTAGTGCAAAAATAATAAAAATTATCCGAGTTATATCCTTATATTGCGCATTTTTTACTAAATTTGTGGAATAAACAAATAGCTAATCATGAAAAAGCATAATACAGCGGAGGAATTCGCACAAGCAAAGACAGAATGCAGGGATCTTTTCGAGAAGAAACTCAAGGATTACGGGACATCATGGAGAATCATGAGGCCGATGAGTCTCACTGACCAGATAATGATAAAGGCAATGCGAATCCGCAGTATCGAGGAGAAAGGAGTGGCTCTTGTCGACGAGGGAATACGTCCGGAATTCATTGGGATTGTCAATTACTGTGTCATGGCTTTGATTCAGCTCGAACTCGGACCCGGAGAGAATCTCGACGCTCCGAAGTGTATGAGACTATATGATGAGAAACTCAACGGGGCGACCAGACTCATGGAAAACAAGAACCATGACTACGACGAGGCATGGCGACATATGAGGGTAAGTAGTTTTACCGACATCATTCTTCAGAAACTGATGCGTACGAAAGAGATAGAAGGACACGACGGAAAGACGATCGTCAGCGAGGGAATCGATGCGAATTATATGGACATGATAAATTATGCACTTTTCGCGCTGATTAAAACTTCTGCTGATAATTGATAATTCATATCCCACAATGCATAATAGGTCCGAACAAGAGGAGAGTGCGGTAAGGAAGACACCATTGGGCATAGAAAGGCATTTTGACAGGTTTGGCGACTGGCTCGACGATTCATGGGCTTTGCGAAAGGCAAATCCAATACTTGATAAATATCCAAAGGCTTTGCTGATTCTGACGTGGCTTATGAGGCTCTCCGTAGGTGGCGTCTTCATAGTCTCAGGCTTGAGCAAAGGTATAGATCCATGGGGGACATACTATAAGACCACAGAATATCTAACCGCAATGCATATCCCCATAGTGGAATGGGGCAATACAGTACTTGCGCTGGCATTCATCCTTTTTTCGGTAGAGTTCATCATAGGAGTGTCGTTGCTGACAGGTTGTTATAGAAAGGCTGCCCCCATTATGGCAGCTCTATTCATGCTTGTGATGCTTCCGCTGACTCTCTGGATAGCAATTGCCGACCCTGTGGCAGACTGCGGATGTTTCGGCGATTTTCTTGTCATATCCAATTGGGCTACTTTCATAAAGAACTGTCTGATATCTATTGCAGTAGTATGGCTTCTGAAATTCAATGCCAAGGTGAGAGGCCTTATAGCCCCCTATGCTCAATGGGTAGCTACCGTGGGAATGGCGGCTTATATCGTTGCCGTAGGTTATATAGGCTACTGGCAGCAGCCTACCATAGACTTCAGGCCATATAAGATAGGTACTCAGTTGTTTTCCGATGATGACGAACCTGAATATGAGCCGAAATATCTTTTCGTTTATGAGAAAGACGGAGAGTTGAAAAAATTCAGTGAAGACGACGATCTCCCGGTTGAGGAGGATGGCTGGAATTTCGTAAGGAGAGAGGAGCTGGAATTCGTAAGAAATGAAAAAGCCAACGTTCATTCCGATGTCGCCGCAGCAGACTTCAGGGTATGGAGTGAGGACGGAGAAGAGGACGTGACGGAATCACTTGCTGGATATGATCGTCAGCTTATACTCCTTGTGCCTGACATCAATGGGCTTTCCATGGGTACAAGCTGGAAGATAAACCGTATTTACGATATGTCGCAGATCGACAATACCGAATTTTTTGCTGTGGTGGCGGGGAGCCCCGAATCTATTGATGAATGGCGTGATCTTTCTTCAGGTCAGTATACGATATATACAGCTGAAGACACTTCGATCAAGGAGCTTGCTCGCGGCAATCCTGCGCTCGTGAGTCTTGAAAACGGGCGTATTAAATGGAAATCCGCTCTCAGCGCCCTTCGTCTTGATGATGATGACGATGATGTGGAGATCACGACATCGCCCGTGGGAATGGGTATGACCGGAGGAGAGGCGCTTTGGGATCTCAGCTTGATTCTGATGTCTTTGCTTGGAGCCTTGATTTTGATTTCCCTTCTCAGAGGACGTTTCGGTTCGGAAAAGCAGAAGTGAGCATCAGTCTCTCCTCTCCTTCCGGGAAGCGTCTATTCGCAGAAGAATGAAGAGAAGGATCGTGAAGCTCCATAACGCCGATCCTCCATAGGAAAAGAAGGGGAGCGGTATGCCTATGACAGGGCATAGCCCTATCACCATTCCAATATTGATGCATATATGGAAAATCAGATATGAGACCACACAATATGCGTAGACCCTGCCGAAGGGAGTGCGCTGGCGCTCCGCTATGTGGATTATGCGCAGTATGAGCGCAAGGAATGCAAGCAGCACGGCGCTGGATCCTGCAAATCCCTCTTCCTCTCCGATGGTGCAGAATATGAAATCCGTATGCTGCTCGGGCACATATTTCAGTTTTGTCTGAGTGCCGTTGAGAAATCCCTTTCCGGTCATGCCTCCTGATCCTATTGCAATCTTAGACTGATTTACATTGTAGCCGAATCCCCTTATATCATCGACAATTCCGAGTGCGACTTTAATTCTCATCTGCTGGTGAGGTTCGAGCACATGTCCGAACACATAGTTTACTGAGAAAAGAAACATCACGGAGGCTGCTGCGAAAATTATTGTCACTACATAGCGCTCGATCTGATGGCGATACATAGCGATAGACACATATATGAGCGCAGCGACGATAATTCCGATGAAATACCAGGTGCCGGGCACCGGAATTCCCGAGAGAGTGAGGGCTGTAACAATAATACCGCTCGATGTGAAGCCTATGAGTACATTGCGTGAGATGATGGCATCCTTGCAGTAGAAGAGAAGCATACAGCAGAAAACCGCTATTATCATGCAGAAAACGACAAATTCGCCTGCCGGGATTCCGAGCAGGAGAGGTTCGACATATTTTACTGCAATAACGAAATAGGTTATGGCGCAGATGGCTGAGAAAAGTACCAGTCCGCTCATTCCTTCACGGTAGAGTACGAAGAAGAGCGATATATATACGAGAGCAGATCCTGTCTCATGCTGAAGGAGAATCAGCGCCACTGGTATGAATATAATTATAAATGCCCTGAAATAGTTGCTGATCTTTTGATTGAGGTTGAAATTATAGGAATTGAAAAGCTTGGCAAGTGCCAGTGCCGTTGCGAATTTACCGAATTCAGCCGGTTGTATGCTTACCGGTCCGAGTACGAGCCACGACCGGGACCCTTTTATGTCTGGAGCCACAAATATTGTCACTACCATAATCAGCAGGACACATATATAGACAGGGTAAGCGTAAGTTTCGTAAATGCGATAGTCAAACAGAAGAATAGCGCATCCTATTATGATTGAGAGGCCGATCCATAGGAATTGCTTTCCTGAAAACTCGTTGAAGTCAAACATATTGGCGCGGTCAAAGTCGTAACTTGCCGCGTAGATGCTGACCGCACCGGCTACTACAAGAATTAAATATAATATTATGGTAGGCCAATCAAGCCATCGGAACACCGAGGTATTGGCATCAATGTTCTTTGACTCCACTTGAGATGATAGTATTAGCGTTTAACATTCTTTCTTCAAGATATTTTCTTTCAGGCGAAATAGAGCCTTTGAGATACTTCTCGATTATCAGGCTGCCGATAGGCACACCGTAAGTGGCACCAAAGCCGGCATTCTCCACATATACGGCTACCGCTATTTTAGGATTGTTGAGAGGTGCGAATCCCATAAATACAGAATGGTCCTTGCCTCGTGGATTCTGAGCTGTACCGGTCTTGCCGCAGACCTCAAGGCCGGGGAGGTTTGCAAGTCTACATGTACCTCCAAGAACAGCCATTCTCATGCCTTCGGCTATTTGCTCATAATATTCCTTCTTTATGGATGGTTTCCTTTTTTCGTGGTATTTGGGATCAATCACTGTGTCACTTATCTCTTTCACTATATGGGGAGTGATAAACCAACCACGATTTGCAATAGTAGAAGCAAGATTAGCAATCTGGAGTGGAGTTGCAAGCACTTCACCTTGTCCGATTGAAATGGATATAATGGAATTTGCTCTCCAATTGCTGCCTCTGAAAGAATTGCTGTAATAATCCGGATTAGGAATGAATCCACGGCTCTCAGAAGGAAGATCTACACCGAGTCGATATCCATATCCCATTTCAACCATATAGTTTTTCCATTTCTCTAATTGAGCTGACGGGGTGCTGCCTCTTTTGTCTATGAAATTCTTTAGGCCCCAGCAGAAATATGCGTTGCATGAAGTAGCAATGGCCGGTTTTAGAGGTATAGGTGAACCATGAGCATGACATCCGACCCGTATCCCATTGACATATCCATGATAGCATGGATATGCGGTGGCAGGAGTGATTGTACCTTCTTGAAGGAAAATAAGTCCCTGGGTAGGTTTAAAGGTAGATCCGGGAGGGTACATGCCCTGGAGAGCTCGGTCGTAGAGAGGCTTTAATTTGTTGGACACGAGCGACGCATAGTTCTTACCGCGGCCTGACCCTACGAGCAGCGAAGGATCGTAGGTAGGTGAGGAAACCATACAGAGTATTTCTCCGGTCTGGGGTTCTATGGCCACTATCGCTCCTATCTTTCCTTGCATCAGTTGCTCTCCGTATTCCTGGAGGTCCATATCGATACTGAGTTTCAGATCGCGTCCGGCTGTCGGAATCACATCGTGGATTCCGTCTTCATATTTTCCTTTGATGCGTCCGAGGGCATCCTTCATTAGAATCTCCTCACCCTTAGTTCCGCGTAGATATTGTTCGTAGCTTTTCTCTACTCCAAGGTCGCCTGTATAGTCTCCTCTTCTGTAGTATCTGTCGTTTTCTACATCCTTGGCATTAACCTCTCGGATATTTCCAAGCACATTTGCTGCCGCATGTGTGGCGTATTGCCTTACATTGCGCTTCTGCACATAAAAGCCCGGGAAAAGATACAGCTTTTCCTGGAGGCGACCATAGTCTTCAAGCGACAGATGAGAGACAAGTTTTTGAGGTGTGTAAGCTGAATATCCCGGATTCTTTCTGGGATTCTTCATGTCGGCCCATTTTGACAGTAGTTCTTCTTTTGTAATGTTGAGAGCCTCGCAAAGACCTACGGTGTCGAATTTGCTCCCTAGATCCTTAGGGATAAGCATCACATCATATTCCGGCTGGTTGAGCACTACCAGTCGACCGTTGCGGTCATAGATAAGGCCGCGTGAAGGATATAGCACTTTACGGAAGAATGCATTCGACTCTGCATTCTCCTTATATGTTCCGTCGCTTACCTGGAGGTTAAACAGTCTGATGATGAATATGATTACAATGACGGTAATAAAACCGCCTATCACATATTTTCTTTTTTCTAATGTATAATCCTTTGCCACGGGGAGATGGATTAATTTTTATATACGAGGGAGTCGATGGCAACCATCACGAAGAATGTGAATATTGTGCTTGCCCCGGCTTTGATTAGGATATCTATCACGTCGGTGTACTCTACGAACTCCACAAAGAATAGCAACAGACAGAATATAGCCGATATACTGAAAGTGTATTTACAGAAATTGAAAAATCCCATCGTTCCTATAGAGGGAGAGACGTTTCGTTTCTGGTCGTCATGTTGTTCGTATGCAAAGAAGACCGGGCGTTTCAGTGAGGCAAGTATTGTACAGCAAAGGGCATTGAGTCCGGGTGTGTCCGAAAGTATGTCTACCAGTAGGCCGAGAAAGAATCCGAGGGTCAGCAACCAGTTGGGCGAAATATGGATCGGAAGCTTTATCAGGAAATATATGAATATAAAGCAGACTGCACTGCCGAAGAGTACAATATGGTTCATCAGCAGCACCTGGATCAGTACCAGAATCACAAACAGTATTATGTATGAGATTACGCTTTTATTCATTTCATACGATGATTAATCATTCATATGTGCCTATTCTTCTGATAGAGTCAAGTTCTTGCTTAAGAGCGTCTTTTATCACTCGTACGGTGCCGAGTGTCTTGAAGTTGGACGCAAGCCTTATCTTGAGAATGAGGAAAGTATCATCGGTAGTCTTCACCTTTCCCATGACTGTTCCTATATCTATGCCTTCCGGAAAAGTAGTCGAGAAACCGCTTGTGACTATAGTATCTCCGATGTGGAACTTCGCATGTCTCGGGACTTCCTCAAGGAAGGCGATCGATGGATCGTCGCCACGCCAGGTCAGACTTCCTACATAGGGAGAATTCTTTACTTTTGCGCTGAAATGCTGGTTCTGATTAAGAAGCGAGATTACCCTTGAAGTGCTTTTACCAGTTACGTCTACAATACCTACGACACCGCTTTGATCCACGACACCCATTCCCGGGACCACACCGTCTTCGCTTCCTCGGTCGATGGTGAAATGATTGCGCGGATGCCTTACTGAGTTATTGATGACGGACGCGCCGATATAGTCGAAACGATGATCTCTCACGCTTTGGACTGTGTCCTGAACAAGCACCTGATACTGAGCAAGCTGATGCCTTAAGTTAAGAACCTCGTTTTCAAGCTTCGCATTGCTTTCCTGAAGACGCTGGTTGACAGACAGCAGACCGAAGTAATCGGTCACCTGGGAAGATGTACGGTATATGGCACCTCCGATGGCGTTTGCCGACGACATATATAGCGAGAAGTGATTATCGCTTGATCTTACCAGCAGGATGCATGAAATCAGCACATAGAACGTAAATACGAACCATGTGCTGTATTTTATGATGAAGTTCAGGAGATTCCTCATCGGATGAGGAAGCGGAACCTGTTGATGTTCTTTAGAGCCACGCCAGTACCACGGGCTACTGCGGTCAACGGATCGTCCGCTACTTTGAATTCAATATGGAACTTATCTGTCAGTCTCTTGTCAAGGCCTCTAAGGAGTGCGCCACCACCCGCGAGGTAGATACCGTTGCGCACGATATCAGCATAAAGCTCGGGAGGTGTCTGATCAAGCGCAGCAAGGATCGCCGTCTCCATCTTCGCAATGGTCTTCTCGATGCTGTGTGCGATTTCCTCATGTGTGACAGCTACTTCCATTGGAAGGGCAGTCATTCTGTTGGGGCCGCGTACGATGAATGGTTCCGGTGGATTCTCAAGATCGGCAAGCGCACTACCAACCTCTATCTTGATTCGTTCGGCCATCTGCATACCGATCTTAAGATTGTGTACACGTCCCATATGTTCCTGAATGTCTGCCGTAAGGTCGTTGCCGGCTACGCGGATACTCTTGTTGCTGACTATACCTCCGAGTGAGATAACAGCGATTTCAGTTGATCCGCCACCTATATCTACTATCATGTTGCCTTCCGGTGCCTCTACGTCAAGACCTATGCCGAGAGCGGCTGCCATCGGCTCGTAGATCATGAATACATCGCGACCTCCAGCATGCTCGCTTGAGTCGCGTACGGCACGGATCTCTACTTCCGTGGAGCCGGATGGAATACATACCACCATACGAAGACTTGGCGAGAACCAGCGGCGTCTGCTGTTGACCATCTTCACGAGCCCGCGTATCATCTGCTCTGCTGCGTTGAAGTCTGCGATCACTCCGTCACGAAGGGGACGGATGGTGCGGATGCCCGGGGGTTCCTTGCCCTCCATCTGGTGGGCGTCCTCGCCGACGGCGAGAAGTTTATCTGTCTTGTTGTCAATAGCCACGACTGATGGCTGGTTGACTACAATCTTATCTTTATGGATGATGATGGAATTGGCGGTGCCAAGGTCCATTGCTATTTCCTGCGTCAATGAAAAAAGTCCCATATATTTATTCAGTTTTTGGGGTGAAACTGTTGAAACTCACTTTTTTGAAGCCAAGGGCGGAGAACGGAGAGTGGAGATGAATCCGGGAATGGCTTTTCAAAATGCAAAGTTACTTAATTTTTTTCAAATATAACGCAAATCAAGATATAATTTTTTATAAAAAAATCTACATTTGTGA
>JAIECF010000209.1 GCA_029068655.1 Muribaculaceae bacterium
CAAGGACGAATACGGTATTGAACCCGCAGCTGCAGCAGTTGCAGTAGCAGCAGGCCCCGCAGCAGGTGCACCCGCTGTAGAGGAAAAGACTAACTTCGACGTAGTGCTCAAGGCTCCGGGCGCAAGCAAGCTCGCAGTGGTTAAGCTCGTTAAGGAGCTCACCGGCCTCGGTCTTAAGGAAGCTAAGGAACTCGTTGACGGTGCTCCCAGCGTAGTTAAGGAGCAGCTCCCGAAGGCTGACGCAGAAGGCCTTAAGAAGCAGCTTGAAGAGGCTGGCGCTGAAGTTGAACTTAAGTAATCTTTCAATAGCAGCATAGCAGGATTCCCCCGCCAAGGCGCGGGGGAATTACGCTTTTTTAGCTCATAGTGCGCATATCCGAAGAAGCGAGGGGGCTTGTCATGCACCCGGACACGGAGGAAAGCGCAGATTTTCAGATTCCTTCCTATTGCAAGGCAGGTTAATCTGAAAATTCTTTGTGTATTATAACGTCGGCTGAAAAGACCTATTTAAGGTTATTTATATGACGTTAACACTTTTTAAAGATATCAGGCGCAACATTAGCTTACTAGAATCAGCTAAGGTAATAGCTATCCAAACAGATTAATCATATCATAATGTCACAGAATACACTTGCCAAACCTCGCGTGAACTTCGCGTCAGTGAAGAATCCGTATCCGTTTCCGGATTTTCTTGAGGTGCAGCTGAAATCCTTCCGTGATTTCCTTCAGCTCGATACTCCACCGGAGGACAGGAAAAACGAAGGCCTCTACAAAGTGTTTGCGGAAAACTTTCCGATCGCGGACACAAGGAATAACTTCGTGCTCGAGTTTCTCGACTATTATATAGATCCGCCACGCTACACCATCGACGAATGCTTCGAAAGAGGACTTACCTACAGTGTGCCGTTAAAGGCTAAACTTAAGCTGTACTGCACTGATCCCGACCACGAGGACTTCGATACAAGTATTCAGGACGTATACCTTGGTCCTATCCCCTATATGACTGACCAGGGCACATTCATCATCAACGGCGCCGAGCGTGTCGTGGTGTCGCAGCTTCACCGCTCACCAGGCGTATTCTTCGGTCAGAGCATGCATGCCAACGGCACCAAGCTATATTCAGCCCGTATCATTCCTTTCCGTGGCAGCTGGATTGAATTTGCGACAGACATCAATAATGTCATGTATGCTTATATCGACCGCAAGAAAAAGTTGCCCGTCACCACACTTCTTCGCGCCATTGGTCTAGAGAGCGATAAAGACATTCTACAGGTGTTTAATCTTGCCGAGGAGGTTAAGGTAACTAAAACCAATCTCCAGAATGTCAAGGGGCGTAAACTTGCCGGACAGGTGCTTAAATCATGGATTGAGGATATAAGCAGCGATGAAATAGGCGAGGTGATGACCATCGAACGAAACGAAGTGGTCGTCGACCGCGGAAGCGAAATCACGGATGACAACATCGACGCCATACTCGACTCAGGAGTAAAGACAATAATGCTTGAGAAGGAGGATGCCAACGCTACAGACTACAGCATCATATTCAACACTCTTTCCAAAGACAACTCCAAGTCGGAAATTGAAGCAATCCAGTATATCTATAGGCAGCTCCGCAATGCAGAACCGCCAGATGACGCTTCTGCCCGCGAAGTAATACAGAACCTTTTCTTCAGCGAGAAGCGTTATGATCTGGGAGAAGTAGGCCGTTACAGAATCAACAAGAAGCTTGAACTTTCTACTCCTATGGACGTAAGGGTTCTGACCCGCGAGGACATAGTAGAGATCATCAAATATCTGATTGAGCTGATCAACAACAAGAGCGATGTCGACGATATCGACCACTTGTCAAACCGTAGAGTTCGCACTGTAGGAGAGCAGCTTTACAATCAGTTTAATGTAGGTCTGGCCAGGATGAGCCGCACCATCCGCGAGCGTATGAACGTACGCGACAACGAGGTGTTCACTCCTACGGACCTCATCAACGCCAAGACAATCTCAGGCGTTATAAATACTTTCTTCGGAACTGACGCCCTGTCGCAGTTCATGGACCAGACCAATCCTCTGGCCGAAATCACCCACAAACGTCGTCTGTCGGCCCTTGGTCCTGGCGGTCTAAGCCGCGAGAGAGCCGGCTTCGAGGTGCGTGACGTGCATTATACTCACTACGGACGCCTCTGTCCGATTGAGACTCCTGAAGGTCCGAACATCGGCCTTATATCCTCGCTTTGCGTCTACGCCAAGATCAACAATCTCGGCTTCATCGAGACTCCGTATAGGAAGGTGACCGATAGTGTGGTTGACCTGAAGAATGAAGATGTGGTATACCTCACCGCCGAGATGGAGGAAGGCAAGAACATCGCTCAGGGCAACGCTCCGCTCAACGACGACGGCAGCTTTATCCGCGACAAGGTGAAGGCCCGCCAGGACGCCGACTTCCCGATCGTGCCACCGTCTGACATCGAGCTTATGGACGTGGCCCCTATACAGATCGCATCGATCGCAGCATCGCTCATTCCATTCCTTGAGCACGACGATGCTAACCGCGCGCTTATGGGATCGAACATGATGCGCCAGGCAGTACCTCTTATGAGAAGCGAAGCTCCTATAGTGGGCACCGGTATCGAAGGACAGCTTATCCGCGATTCGCGTACACAGATCATGGCAGAAGGCACTGGCACGATTGAGTATGTCGACGCAACGACCATCCGCATCAACTACGACCGCACAGAGGATGAGGAATTTGTAGAATTCGAACCGGCACTTAAGGAATATAAGATACCGAAATTCCGCCGTACGAACCAGGGTACCACCATCGACCTACGTCCAATATGCGAGGTAGGCCAGAAGGTTGAGAAAGGCGATATTCTGACAGAGGGATACTCCACAGAGAAGGGAGAGCTTGCGCTTGGCCGCAACCTTAAGGTGGCGTTCATGCCCTGGAAGGGTTACAACTATGAGGATGCTATCGTACTCAACGAGCGCATGGTAAAGGAAGATATCCTAACCTCCGTGCACGTGGATGAATATACTCTTGAAGTTCGCGAGACGAAACGAGGCATGGAAGAGCTCACATCCGATATCCCGAACGTGAGTGAGGACGCTACAAAGGATCTCGACGAGCGTGGTATCATACGAGTAGGAGCTTACGTAGTGCCGGGCGACATCATGATCGGCAAGATCACTCCTAAGGGTGAGAGCGATCCGACTCCTGAAGAGAAACTTCTCCGAGCTATCTTCGGCGATAAGGCCGGCGAAGTTAAGGACGCTTCGCTCAAGGCAAGCCCGTCGCTCAAAGGTGTTGTAATCGGAACCAACCTCTTCTCCAAGGCTGTAAAGACTCGCACATCACGCAAGTCAGCCAACGAGCAGACCGAGGCTCTTGAAAGGGAATACAAGGAGAAACTCAACGATCTTACAGAAATTATGGTCGGCAAGATGGAGAAACTCCTCAACGGAGTAGTCTCAGCAGGCGTAAAGGATTTCCTTGGCGATGAGATCGTGCAGGCCGGTCAGAAGTTTAACGGAGTGAACTGGAAAGAGTTCCCTTATGAGACCGTCAACCTGAGCAACTGGACCGATGACGACCGCATCAACGGAATGGTGATGAAGCTCATCACAAACTATCTGCGCAAATACAAGCAGATCGATAGCGAACTGCGTCGTAAGAAATTCGACATCACTATCGGCGACGAGCTCCCGTCCGGCATCATGCAGATGGCTAAAGTCTATATCGCCAAGAAGCGTAAGATCGGTGTAGGCGACAAGATGGCAGGCCGACATGGTAACAAGGGTATCGTTTCGCGAGTGGTACGTCAGGAAGATATGCCTTTCCTTGAGGACGGAACTCCGGTAGATATCGTATTGAACCCTCTGGGTGTGCCATCCCGAATGAACCTGGGGCAGATCTTCGAGACAGTTCTTGGCTGGGCTGGACGTGAGCTTGGCGAGAAATTCGCCACTCCGATTTTCGACGGCGCGAGTCTTGACGATCTTAACGAGTGGACAGACAAAGCCGGTCTGCCGCGCTATGGCAAGACCTATCTTTATGACGGAGGAACCGGTGACCGTTTCGACCAGCCGGCTACCGTCGGCGTGATCTACATGCTTAAGCTCGGCCACATGGTGGAAGACAAGATGCATGCGCGCTCGATCGGTCCGTACTCACTGATCACCCAGCAACCTCTCGGCGGTAAAGCTCAGTTTGGTGGCCAGCGATTCGGTGAGATGGAGGTATGGGCACTCGAGGCATTCGGTGCCAGCCACATTCTCCAGGAGATCCTTACCATCAAGAGCGACGACGTCAACGGCCGCAGCAAGGCTTATGAGGCAATCGTGAAGGGCGATCCGATGCCCAACCCGGGTATTCCCGAATCTCTCAACGTGCTTCTGCATGAGTTACGTGGCCTAGGCCTCAGCGTCACTCTCGATTAAGAGGAGCGACATCAGTCGAAAACAAATAAAAATCCCGGGCCGTCGGAGGAAATCTCCCGGCGGCGCCGGACAACATAGAAGGAAAACCTATGGCTTTCAAGAAAGACAATAAAATCAAGACCAACTTTTCCAAAATCACGATCGGTCTGGCATCGCCGGAGAAGATCAAGGAAATGTCGAGCGGCGAAGTACTTAAGCCGGAGACAATCAACTACCGCACATACAAGCCCGAGCGGGACGGTCTTTTCTGCGAGAAGATATTCGGCCCCGTAAAGGACTACGAGTGCCATTGCGGCAAATACAAGCGTATTCGCTATAAGGGTATCGTCTGCGACCGCTGTGGTGTGGAAGTGACTGAAAAGAAGGTTCGCCGTGAGCGCATGGGGCATATCGAGCTCGTTGTGCCTGTGGCACACATCTGGTATTTCCGTTCGCTTCCCAATAAGATCGGCTATCTTCTCGGACTTCCGTCGAAGAAGCTTGACTCCGTGATCTATTACGAGCGATACGTAGTGCTTCAGCCCGGTGCGGCCGCCAACATCGCTACCGACACACGCGACGGAGAAAAGGTCAGCACCAAGGATGCAGGCAAGCCACTGGCTCGCCTTGACCTCCTTTCCGAAGAGGAATACCTTGACATCCTTGAGCAGCTTCCGGAAGGCAACCAGCTCCTTCCGGACGACGACCCCAATAAGTTTATCGCGAAAATGGGAGCTGAGGCCATCTATGAGCTTCTTCAGAACATAGATCTCGAGGCTCTTGCAGCTGATCTCCGCGACCGTGCCCACACCGAGGGCTCGCAGCAGCGCAAGACAGAGGCTTTGAAGCGTCTGCAGGTGGTCAATTCATTCCTCGCGTCGAAAGATGTCAATAAGCCCGAGTGGATGGTTCTGAAGGCTATTCCGGTAATTCCGCCGGAACTGCGCCCTCTCGTTCCGCTTGATGGAGGCCGCTTCGCAACTTCCGACCTCAACGACCTCTACCGCAGGGTGATCATCCGCAACAACCGTCTGAAGAGACTCATTGAGATAAAGGCTCCCGAAGTCATCCTCCGCAACGAGAAACGTCTGCTTCAGGAGGCTGTTGACTCACTTCTCGATAATTCCCGCAAGGCATCTGCTGTAAAGAGCGATGTTAACCGTCCTCTTAAGTCTCTCTCCGATTCTCTTAAAGGTAAGCAGGGTCGTTTCCGTCAGAACCTTCTCGGTAAGCGTGTCGATTATTCAGCTCGTTCGGTTATCGTCGTAGGTCCTGAGCTCAAGATGCATGAGTGCGGTATTCCGAAGCTCATGGCTGCTGAACTTTACAAGCCGTTCGTCATCCGCAAGCTTATTGAACGCGGAATCGTGAAGACCGTTAAGAGTGCGAAGAAGATCGTAGACCGTAAGGAGCCTGTAGTTTGGGACATCCTCGAGCATGTCATGAAGGGTCATCCCGTACTCCTCAACCGTGCTCCGACGCTTCACCGTCTGGGTATCCAGGCTTTCCAGCCCAAGATGATAGAAGGCAAGGCAATCCAGCTGCACCCGCTTGCATGTACGGCATTCAACGCTGACTTCGACGGCGACCAGATGGCGGTGCACCTTCCACTTGGCAACGAGGCCATACTTGAGGCCCAGATGCTCATGCTTGGCGCCCACAATATTCTAAACCCTGCCAACGGTGCTCCTATCACGGTGCCTTCGCAGGACATGGTGCTCGGACTTTACTACATCACAAAGCTGCGTCCCGGCACTAAGGGAGAGGGTGCGAAATTCTATGGCCCGGAAGAGGCTGAGATCGCATACAACGAAGGTCGTCTCGATCTACACGCTCCTGTTTCCGTGCTTGTCGACGATATCGATGAGAACGGCAATGCAGTAAAGGTGCTTAAGGAAAATACTTCTGTAGGCCGAGTGCTCTTCAACCAGTATGTCCCGAAGGAGATCGGTTATGTCAACGAGATTATCTCTAAGAAATCACTCCGCAATATCATCACCAAGGTGATCAAGACCTGTGGTGTGACACGTTCTGCACAGTTCCTCGACGATATCAAGAACCTTGGATACAAGATGGCGTTCCGTGGCGGTCTTTCGTTCAACCTTGGCGACGTCATCATTCCTGAGGAGAAAGCTGAATATGTAGCCCAAGGTAATGCACAGGTAGAGGAGATCCTCACCAACTACCAGATGGGTATGATCACAGGTAACGACCGATACAACCAGGTGATCGATGTTTGGACCAACGTCAATAAGAAACTGGCCGATACTCTTATGAAGCAGATGGAGGAAGACCAGCAGGGCTTCAATTCAGTCTACATGATGCTTGACTCCGGAGCCCGTGGTTCTAAGGACCAGATCCGTCAGCTTTCCGGTATGCGTGGCCTTATGGCGAAACCGCAGAAGGCCGGTGCCGAAGGAGGTCAGATTATCGAGAACCCTATCCTCGCGAACTTCAAGGAGGGTCTGAGCGTGCTTGAATACTTCATCTCCACCCACGGTGCCCGTAAGGGTCTTGCGGATACAGCGCTTAAGACCGCTGACGCAGGTTATCTTACCCGTCGACTCGTAGACGTGGCTCATGACGTGATCATCAATGAGGAAGACTGCGGCACACTGCGCGGACTCGTCTGCACCGAGATCAAGAACAACGAGGAAGTAGTGGCTACCCTTTCCGAGAGAATCCTCGGACGCGTATCCGTCCACGACGTGCGTGATCCGCACGATGACACAATCCTTGTTCATGCCGGTGAAGAGATCACAGAGGCAATAGCCGAGAAGATCGAGAACTCCGCTATCGAGTCAGTAGAGATCCGCTCGGTGCTTACCTGCGAATCAAAGAAGGGTGTCTGCGCGAAGTGTTATGGACGTAACCTATCCAACCATCGCATGGTGCAGAAAGGCGAGGCTGTAGGCGTTATCGCGGCTCAGTCTATCGGCGAGCCGGGTACACAGCTGACCCTCCGTACTTTCCACGTAGGTGGTGTTGCAGGTAACGTGTCGGCTGTAAAGGACGTGACAGCCCGTCATGACGGGCGCCTTGAGATGGATGAAGTCCGTACGATCAAGGATAATAACGGTGTTGACATTGTAGTC
Source organism: Muribaculaceae bacterium (assembly GCA_029068655.1). Lineage (GTDB taxonomy): Bacteria > Bacteroidota > Bacteroidia > Bacteroidales > Muribaculaceae > Lepagella. The sequence goes on from JAIECF010000209.1 coordinate 7,506, forward strand.
GGCCGTATGGGTGAAATGCGTATAGTAGAGCCCAAGAGCGGTATTGTTCTGACTAATGCCAATATCCCTTACGGATCTAAACTCTACTTCAAGGACGGTGATATGGTGACGAAGGGCGACATGATCTGCGAATGGGACCCCTTCAACGCCGTGATAGTAGCAGAGGAAGGCGGTAAGGTAAGATTCGTGAATGTTGAGGAAGGCGTGACCTACCGTGTCGAAACCGACGAGGCGTCTGGTATGCGCGACAAGATCATGATCGAGTCTAAAGACCGTAACAAAGTGCCGGAGGCTCAGCTTCTTGATGCCGATGGCGAAGTGATCCGCACATACTCCCTTCCTGTAGGCGCCCACCTCATGATCGAAGATGGCGAGGAGATCACTCCGGGCCAGGTATTCGTGAAGATCCCTCGTGCCGCCGGCAATGCCGGTGACATTACCGGTGGTCTGCCCCGTGTCACCGAGCTCTTCGAGGCTCGAAACCCGAGCAACCCCGCTGTCGTAAGTGAAATTGACGGTGAGGTCAAGTTCGGCAAGATCAAGCGTGGTAACCGCGAGATCAGCGTCACTTCCAAGCTTGGCGAGACCAAGGAATATCTCGTGCCTCTTTCAAAGCAGATCCTCGTTCAGGAAAACGATTACGTACGTGCAGGTACACCGCTTTCCGACGGAGCCATCACTCCGAGCGATATCCTCAACATCAAAGGTCCGACCGCGGTGCAGGAATATATCGTGAATGAGGTTCAGGATGTCTACCGCATGCAGGGTGTGAAGATCAACGACAAACATTTCGAAGTGATCGTACGCCAGATGATGCGCAAGGTGAATATCCTTGATCCGGGCGACACCCGCTTCCTTGAACAGCAGATCGTCGACAAGCGTGACTTCATGGAGGAGAATGACTCGATCTGGGGTAAGAAAGTGATCACCGATGCCGGTGATTCTACTAACTACCGCAAGGGTCAGATCATCACCCAGCGCAAGTTGCGCGACGAGAATTCATCATTAAAGCGCAAAGACCTCAAGACAATGGAGGTTCGTGATGCGATGCCGGCTACTTCAGAGCAGGTGCTTCAGGGCATTACGCGTGCCGCACTGCAGACATCAAGCTTCATGAGTGCAGCTTCTTTCCAGGAGACAACAAAAGTGCTCAACGAGGCAGCCATCAACGGCAAGACAGACTATCTGGAGGGCATGAAGGAGAACGTAATCTGCGGTCACCTTATTCCGGCCGGTACAGGTCTGCGTGAATATAATCGTATCGTAGTGGCCAACAAGGATGAGCTTGCAGCCATGAATATCACCGACGACTACGCATCTGTAGTAGACGTAGAAGCCCGCGAAGTATAAAACGATCTTTAACATAAAGAAAAAAGGAGCGAATCACCGAGGATTCGCTCCTTTTTTCTTGATTATTAGTTTATTATTTATTCATTTTACGGAGGAAGCATTCAAGGGTGTTGACCATCAGGCATGCCCGGGTCATGGGGCCAAGGCCGCCTGGAACAGGAGTGATCACTGATGCAACGTCCTTTACCGTGTCGAAGTCTACGTCTCCGCAGAGCTTGCCTGTCTCAGGATTGCGGTTTACGCCTACATCCATTACTGCTGCTCCGGGCTTAACCATATCGGCTGTGACGAACTTCGGCTTGCCTATGGCTACAACGAGGATGTCGGCTTCGCGTGTCACTTCCGGAAGATTCTTCGTGCGGCTGTGAGCCATCGTTACGGTCGCGTTGTGGTCAAGTAGGAGTTTGGAGGCGGGGAGGCCTACGATATTGCTTCTGCCGATCACCACGGCACGTTTTCCCTCGATCTCGACACCGGCTTCCTCAAGCATCATGATGATGCCCTGCGGAGTACAGGGAAGAAGGCACGGCTGCTTCTGCCAGAGAGCGGCGACATTAAGAGGGTGGAAGCCGTCTACGTCTTTTTCCTTTGAAATCGCCTCGATCACTTTTGCCTCGCTGATGTGCTTCGGCAGCGGCAGCTGCACGAGAAGGCCGTCGACGCTGTCGTCGGCATTTAGCTCCGCTATCTTGGCCAGCAGTTCCTCTTCGCTGACAGTGTCGGGATATTTCAGTGTCGTGTTCTTGAATCCGACTTCACCGCAGTCGCGAGCTTTCCCTGTCACGTATGATACACTTCCGGGATCTTCACCGACGAGTATCACAACAAGATGAGGCACACGACCATATTTTGCCTCGCATTCTGTTACTCTTTCCGCTACTCTTTGCTTCACTTTCTTTGCAAGAGCGGTTCCGCTTACGATATTGCTCATTATTCTTTCTGATATTGTTAGATTACAATGCAAAATTAGTGATTTTTTCTCTAATCAGCAAAAAGAGTATGAATATATTGGCAAAGGTCCGAACCTAAGTAGAACCGGCAACGTTTAACATTTATAAAACCAATATAAAACTATATTATAGAATAACATATTATGCTTGGATACATATCAATCGGGGTATTCATCGACGGCGGCTATTATGCCAAGGTCAACAGGGCCCTTAAGAAAGCGGAGAATTCCATTATCCGCGTGAAGTCGCTCTTCGACTTCATCACGTTCCGTCTTGCTATGGAGGAAGACGTAGACCAGTCTGACTGCCAGATTACTGAGGCTCATTATTTTCGAGGACGTTACCGCGTCAAAGAGGCCTACGACAAGAAACTACTCTACAATGAGAGGAAGTTTGAGGATACGCTGATAGAGAATGATGTGGTGTTCCACTACAAGCATCTTCGCGAAGTTGAGAAGGATGGGGTGGTGCAGGTCGTAGAAAAGGGAGTTGACGTATGGTTCGCTCTGGAGGCCTATGAACTTGCCGCATTCCGTAAATTCGATTATGTGGTGCTCATAACGGGTGATGCCGACCATGAAATGCTCGTAAGAAAACTGAAGGCTCTGAAGGTAAAGACTGTGCTCCTTACCTGGAACCTGACCGATGTAGATGCAACTTCGCCTTTGCTGAAGGAAGAGGCTGGACATCATTGGGAACTTTCACATATCATCTACGACCATCCTGAACTTCATAACGAGTTGCTCTATAAGCTCAAGGATCCGGCGTTGAATCTGGGCACGGAATTTTAGCCGGCTTACGAAAAGTTTCCTACTATAGATAAATTTTTAGGGCCTTCCCGTCAGGGGAGGCCCTTCTCATATCAGATTAGTTAAATTGAATTATTTCTATCTTATATATTGGGATCGCGGCGGAGTTCGTTAGGTCTCAAATCTCGATTTTCCGTAAAATCGTAAAAGGTTAGCAAAAGATTGTTTCAGGCGTTTCAGGTATAATGTTTAGGTATTGTAT
>JAIECF010000021.1 GCA_029068655.1 Muribaculaceae bacterium
ATCTAAGGCAGAGGATTGGATGTGTCTGTTCTATTGGAAATAGAAGGAAGATTTTAACGGGTATTTTGGGCACCGGTTTTGCTATACCGATTTTTTTTTGTAATTTTACCGAAAATATATAAAAGCATTTTACTGAAATGAACGATTCAAATCAAGATGAACTAAATATCATTTCTGATCCTGATTCAGCAGAAAGTCTAAAAGCTGTCGAGAAAAGCAAAAAGCGCCATACGCCTTTTCTGCTTCTTCTTAACATACTCATGACCGGAACTGCTGGATGGAAAGACCTCCGACGCTCCAGACTCAAACCTGAGCAGACAGCCGCCGGATGCTTCTATCCTCTTATCGCACTCGCTGCCGTATGTAGATTCGCAGATTGGTTCTATCATCCAGAGTTCAACCTTTCAGCAACGCTTGTCAATGCAGTATCTATATTCGCATCTTTCTTTTTCAGTTTTTTCGCGATCCAAGTAGTCTGCCGTTGGCTTTTTCCGGCATCCACCAAGTCAAAGACTGAAACCATCTATTTCAAACTTCTTGTACAATATGCACTTTCGAGCCTTGCTCTTTTCTGGATTCCGGCAGAGCTCCTTCCTATACTTGAAACAATCACTGTATTTCTCCCTATATGGACTGCTTTCATAATTACGAAAGGAATGAGATTTCTCAATATACCGGAGCAATTCAACAACCGTTGCATGGTTACAATAGTTGTGACAGTGATAGTGATGCCGTATCTTTTCATGTGGATATGCGATAAGATCTTCTGAACGTTGTGCGTTGTACACGGGCAAATGAATGAAGGAAATGCACGCATGAATAAGACAATCTAATTTTAAATTATCAATCAATGGATGCCAAGAATATTAATATCAAAAACCGACGCGCTTCGTTTGATTATGAAATCGGCGATACATATACAGCGGGGATGGTGCTGACTGGAACGGAGATAAAGTCAATCCGTGCCGGGAAGGCATCGCTCTCAGACTCTTACTGTGTGATCGATCGCGGAGAAGTATGGGTAAAAGGCATGAATATTTCAGAATATTTCTACGGGTCATATAATAACCATATCGCAAAACGCGACCGCAAGCTGCTGCTATCTAAGAAGGAGATCGCAAAGATAGAGAAAGCCGTCACAGATCCAGGTTTCACACTGATTCCTCTAAGGGTATTCATCAACGATCGAGGTTATGCGAAGCTCGTGGTCGGTGTGGCCCGTGGAAAGAAGCAATACGACAAGCGTCAGGCCATCAAGGAGCGTGAAGACAAGAGAATCCTTGACCGAATGATGAAGAAGTAAATATCGAGACGGAATGTCCAGACAACTTGAACTTCTCGCTCCCGCGGGAAATCCAGACATCGCCATGGAGGCAATTCTTCACGGCGCAGATGCTGTATATATGGGAGCAACGAGCCACGGTGCTCGTCGAAATGCAGCAAATTCAATTGATGAAGTTAAGCGTGTAGTAGAGTTTGCCCATATCTTCAGGGCTAAGGTATATGTTACGGTCAACACAATAATATATGAAAAGGAAATTAGTCAGGTTGAGTCGCTGATAGAGCAGCTTTATAATATAGGTGTTGATGCAATTATTGTGCAGGATATGGGGATTCTCCGCATGAGCATTCCTCCTATCGAGCTTCATGCGAGTACCCAATGTGACATACGCACTCCAGAAAAGGCACGTTTTCTGCAGGATGTAGGATTCAGCCAGCTTGTGCTTCCAAGGGAACTGACCCTTGATGAGATACGGAAAATGAAGGAAGCGGTGAGCATCCCCTTGGAATCGTTTGTGCATGGAGCACTCTGCGTGAGCTATTCAGGACGGTGTCATGCAAGTTTTTCAACGTGCGGGCGCAGCGCCAACAGAGGAGAATGCGCTCAGCTCTGCCGGCTTCCATACGTTCTCTCCGATTCGAGAGGAAATGTGATCTGCAGAGACAAGCATCTTTTGTCGCTTCGCGACCTGAATACAATTGACATCCTTCCGCACTTGATCGAGGCTGGAATATCGAGTTTCAAGATAGAAGGGCGACTCAAAGAAGCGGCTTACGTGAAGAATACAGTCGCTTCATACCGGAATGCAATAGATGGATACATAAAAAAACATGGCGACCGCTTTACCAGAAGCAGCTTAGGTACATCGGATATTGCATTTTCTCCAGAGTTGTCTAAATCATTCAACCGAGGTTTTACGCATTATTTCATAGACAATCGGAGACCTCACGGTATAATATCGCCAGACACTCCTAAATCACTCGGAGAGATTATCAATGATCCGGTAGAACTCAACAACGGTGACGGAATCAGTTTCTTCGACGGAAAAGGTAGATACACGGGTGCGATGGTGAATGGTGTAGATGGAAAAAGAATCATAACATCAAAACCTACAGACATTCCTAAGGGTGCACAAATACACCGTACGTTCGACCGTATTTGGTATAAGGAACTACAGCGACCAACTGCTTTGCGGAAGATCGGCGTTTCCTTCAAGCTTGACGATACCGGGCTTTCCGCCTCCGACGAACGTGGATGCAGAATTCGAATACCGCTTAATTGCACGAGAGATGAAGCCAAACGACCGCAAGACTACTCTCCTATCTTCTCCAAACTCGGAAACACTCCATATCGTCTTGAGTCTTTTAAGTCTGAACTTGATGCATCTGTTTTCATTCCAGCCGGAGAAATGACCGAGCTACGCAGGCAAGCCATTGCAGCCCTTGATACTTCCAACCGGACTACTTATCCTTATCGTTATAGAAGGAAGGAGAATCACAATACTGAGTATATGACAGAAACCCTTGATTATAGAGACAATGTAGCTAACTCTCTCGCCGAGTGCTTCTACCGGGATCATGGGGTCAAGAAGATAGAACCGGCTTTGGAGGTGTCAAAACCTTCAGCCCGCATGAACCGTAGAGTGATGACCACGCGCCATTGCATACTTCGAGAGCTTGGTTTATGCAAAAAAGAAAAGGGACTCGGAAAATTTTCCGAACCCCTATTCCTTCAATCCGGGAAGGATAGGTTTAGCCTAGAGTTCAACTGCAAGGATTGTGAGATGCACGTCATAGGTTAATTTTTATCAATGCGGTTAGAAAATCGCATTGATAATTGACCTTTATTCATGAGACTCCGGGATTTCTACCGGCACTGAGTCAGTCACAGTCAGTGAATCAAGTTCAACTACCGGACGTAGTATCTCATGTATTCGACCGTCTCTTGACTTGACGTATTCCTGCATGAGGTCATGAATGGTGTCGTTCTGGCCTTCGGTAAGGAGAAGGTCCGTATCTGGAGGATAACTGAAACTTATCTTGTCGAGTCTATCTTCGAAATCAATACAAGCGGCAGCCCAAGATGCACTATCTTCAGCTTGCTCTACCTTTTCTGTGTATTCTTTTGTAAGCTTACAGATACGCTCAAACATATCGGTCGCATTACCACGATCCTTGCTTTTCTTCTCTTGTGTACATCCGGACAAACAAATGAATCCGGCAGCCAATATGGCGTATAGTAGACGTATATTCATTTTTCCTCAAGTTTTGCACGTAGATATTTCCCGGTGTAAGATCTCTCGCATGCGGCAACTTCTTCCGGAGTGCCGGCAATCACAAGGTTGCCTCCAGCCTCACCTCCTTCAGGACCTATATCGATAACCCAGTCGGCACTCTTGATGACATCCATGTTATGCTCAATGATGACGACTGTGTGACCGGCCTCAATAAGTCGGTTGAGAGACTTAAGCAGGGTTGAAATGTCGTGGAAATGCAGTCCTGTTGTAGGCTCATCGAAGATAAACATAGTACGAGGCTGCTTTTCCTGAGAAATAAAATAAGCCAGCTTCACACGTTGGCTCTCACCTCCGGAAAGAGAGGAGCTACTTTGTCCGAGCTTGACATATCCGAGTCCCACTTCCTGAAGAGGAAGGAGTTTTTTGATTATCTTTTTCACCTGAGAATTCTTAGAGTCTTCACTCAGAAAGTCCAGACACTCGGAGACTGTCATTTCAAGGAAATCGTGAATATTCTTACCACGGTATTCCACATCAAGAACATCCTGCTTGAAGCGTTTTCCATGACACTCTTCGCACTCAACCGTGATATCAGCCATGAATTGCATGGGAATCGTTATGGTTCCTTCTCCCTTGCACTCCTCGCATCTGCCACCTTCGGCATTGAAGGAAAAGAATCCTGGTGTAAATCCCAGCTGTTTCGCCAATGGCTGCTCGGCAAAAAGTTTTCTTATCTCGTCGAAAGCCTTAAGATATGTAGCCGGATTCGAGCGTGAAGAAGTGCCGATAGGATTCTGATCCACGAACTCAACAGCACCTACCGACTGTATGTCGCCGGCAATCCTCCTGTGGGCACCGGGGCTGTCGCAAGGATCACCAAGGAGTCTCACCATAGCCTTATACAGAATCTCCCTTACTAAAGTAGACTTTCCACTGCCGCTTACACCAGTCACCACAGACATTACTCCAAGCGGAAACCTGACATCGATACACTTGAGATTGTTTTCCATAGCGCCAACAACCTCTATATATTTCTTCCAAGGACGGCGAAGTCCGGGTACAGGTATCCGACGCCTGCCGGTGAGGTAGGCAAGAGTGTAGGAATCTCCTGCATCTTTTTTCTTGAGCGCATCCTTCAGATTGCCTTGATACACGATATTGCCTCCATTAAGTCCTGCATCCTTTCCAATGTCCACTATTTCATCGGCGGCAAGCATTATGTCTTCGTCATGTTCCACAACGACAACCGTATTACCTATCTTCTGGAGATTCCGGAGCACTCCTATGAGTCGTTCGGTATCTCTTGAATGTAGGCCAATGGAAGGTTCGTCAAGAATATACAGGGATCCGACAAGCGAGCTTCCAAGCGATGTAGCGAGATTGATACGCTGGCTTTCTCCACCGGAGAGAGAAGAAGACAGGCGATCGAGTGTCAGATAGCCAAGTCCAACTTTTACTAGAAAATCCAGACGACTACGAATTTCGATAAGCAACCTTCTCGCGATGGAAAAATCCGTATCATTGAGCTTTAACTCATCAAACCAAACCTTAAGGTCGGAAATAGGCATGCAAACAAGATCGATAATACTCTTCCCTTCAATCTTTACATATTCTGCATCCGGCCTTAGCCTCGAACCATGGCAATCGGGACAAGTTGTCTTTCCTCTGTAACGTGCCTTCATGACACGATACTGGATCTTATACTGGTTTTCATCGACCCATCTGAAAAAACCATCTATACCTTCCCATTTCCCCTTCCCACGCCAGAGGATATCTTTCTCATCATTGGAAAGTTCCATATATGGCTTATGGATAGGAAACCCTATGGAGGGAGCAAGCTTAATAAGCCATGACTTCCACTCGCTCATCTTCTCGCCTCGAAAGCACATCACAGCATCCTGATAGACAGAGAGTGTCTTATCAGGAACCACAAGGTCTTCGCTTATGCCGAGAATTTTACCAAAGCCCTCGCATGTAGGGCAAGCCCCGTACGGATTATTAAAGTTGAACATTAAGTCAGAAGGTTCGCGAAACTCGATACCGTCTGCAGTAAACTGACGGGAATATTCACGCTCCCTGACCTCACCTTCGATCCAGAACTTCACCACACATCTGTCGCGACCCTCAAAATATGCACTTTCGATGGAGTCCGTAAGACGTGATACCTCATCCTTCAGTCCACTTACGGCGAGACGGTCGATCAGCAGACGATATCCGGAAGCTTCAACCTCATCCATTTCACCATCCTTAATCTTTCCAATAATTTCAGAAATCTCGAAGAAGCTCCCATCTTTCTCAAGTCTTGAATAACCTTCCTTCATGAAAATCTCAAGTTGCGTGACTGTATCGCGACCTTCAGGGATATCAAGGTCGATGAGTATTGCGAGTCTCGTTCCTTCCGGCATAGACAATATCTGACTTACGATCTCTTCAATAGTCTCGCGTTTCACTTCCTCTCCAGTTATGGGGGAAAATGTATGACCGGCTCGCGCGAAAAGCATACGCATATAGTCGTAGATCTCAGTAGATGTGCCCACGGTGCTTCGAGGATTACGGGTATTAACTTTCTGCTCGATGGCAATGGCAGGAGGAAGACCTTTTATATAGTCGCATTCAGGCTTAGCCATTCGTCCGAGAAACTGACGCGCATAAGCTGAGAGACTCTCCACATATCGGCGCTGACCCTCGGCATAAAGAGTGTCGAAAGCCAAAGATGACTTGCCGCTTCCGCTTACGCCGGTCATAACAATGAATTCTCCTATTGGAAGACTAAGATCAACGTTCTTCAGATTGTTGACCCTCGCACCTTTTATTTCTATCTGTCGTTTACTCATACTTCGATTAATTCATAATGCATTAAGCATTCCACACATCGTTCAAACTATAGCTATTTCAGCTGATGGCTTGAACATCTTCCACTTGATGCTCAAGTATAGCAAATACCGCGCCAGTATAGCGCGGTATTCGCTGTTTTTATGAAATTTAAGACTTGATAGTCCTAATCATCATCATACTCATCATCATCGTATTCCCAATCGAGGAAATATGTATCTGCATACGAGTCCTCCTTGAAACGAGACATCTCCCTGCTGTCTCTCTTAGTAGGACGTCCCATTCCCTTTCGACGGTCTACAAACCCGGAAATCCTGGTCATCTCGAGAAGATCATATTGACTTTGCGGAGTCAGATTCTCAAGATAGTCCGGAACGAGTTTAGCACCAAGCCTGTTTTGTGTAATGGCCTTAACCCTGAAAGTATATGTGATCGGAGGCTTCCTGACCTCTATCACGTCTCCTTCCTTGATGGCACGCGAAGGCTTCACCGGAGCTCCTCCCATCATCACTCTTCCTTTTTTACAGGCGTCTGTAGCTATCGTACGCGTCTTGAAAACACGCATAGCCCACAGCCATTTATCAATTCTCACTTCCATGTCTGAAGCTTTTATTCTTAAGGATTTGTCTATGTCAGACTTGTCTATTCTTCAATCGGAGAAGTCTTCTTCAGAAGCATAACCTGCTTTCCATTACTTCCAATGAATTCGATCTCATTAGAACTTACCTTTTTAGCTGTCACTGCTTCTTCAAGAGCCATCATCATCCTGGTCTCCCATCCTGAATCTGGGCAAGCCATCCTTGTCATACCGATCTTCGAGAAAGAGATCGAATTAGCAGCATCCATGTCCGTCTCAAGCTCTCCGTTGATGATGTTGCATCCGGTGTTTCCATGCAGCCTCTTTTCCTCAACATCGAGAGCAACCTTCATGCCATTAATGTTCACGTTCTCACCATCGATGGCCGCCACTGCCCAAGTGCCGTCGAGAAAGTGAAAGTCGCGGTGCATGAGTTCCATCACCTCTTTCCCTCCAGCATCATAGAAGCGCAGTATGCTTTCGTTATCATTTCCCTGTTCGATGGAATATTTCACTGTAAGACCCAATGCCTCTCCGATCTCAGCCTCTGTAATATTGTCTTCTGCGCACAAACGCATCGTAGTAGCAAGACTCCTGAATGAAATAGTCTTGTTTGCGCTGTCTGAGGTGTAAAAACCATTAATAATGTTACAGCCATTATTTCCATAGATACGCCTCTCACCGGGCGAGAACTTGATGAAAGGGGGTATCTCCCCTACTGCTTTCTTGCCGAGAACGACCTGTATCGCCCAATCTCCGGAAAGCTCTCCCTGTGCCTTGCTTTCAGTGTCATTCTGAAGCTTGACGTCAACTTTTGACATTGCTTTATCGGCTTCGGACCTAATGTCTTTTTCTCCCTTTACTATCACCTTTTCTGTATTTTTCGCATCTTTCGATACATCACTTTTCTCTGTCTCAAACCAACCTCTGAGGCCTTTACCACTACCTTCCGATCCGGAATTTGGTTTAAATATCGAACAGCCCGTGACGCTAAATGTCAGAGCCAGACCAAAAGCCGCTACTATTACACCATTATTTCTTTTCTTCATATCTTTATCTTTTAATGGCAGATCTTAATCGCCTGATTTGCAAAATTAATAAAAATTATCCAATTCTCCAACTCCTCAATATATTCAGCTTCAGTCACCCCAATGCTTACGTAGCGGAAATTTGACAGGCCTCATCAGCAGACGCAGTGATGTGGAATAAGTACAGTAGTTCCAGATCCAGTTGAGAAGTACCGTAGCTTTGGTTCTGACGCCGAGAATGCTTATCAGATGGATGGCCATCCAAAGCAACCATGCGAACCATCCGGTAAAAGTCATCTTGCCGATTTGGGCAATAGCCTTATTGCGTCCTACCGTGGCCATCGTGCCTTTATCTTTGTATTTAAACATTTTCCTCATCTCACCCTTATTCAGATTGTATGCAAGGGTCTTTGCCTGCTGTATAGCAGGCTGTGCCAATTGGGGATGTCCATTTGGATAACTTTCGGTCTGCATGAGAGCGATGTCGCCAAGCGCGAAGACATCGTCCACATCTTTCACCCGGTTATATTCATCCACAATGATTCTTCCGCCCCGTCCGATCAATTCATGCGGCAGTCCGGGCATAGGCTCTCCTTTCACTCCAGCGGTCCAGATAAGAGTCTCCCAATACTCCTGATGTCCATCCGCAAAAGATACCATTTTGTCTTCATAACCTTTCATGACGGTATTAAGACGGATATCAACGAGCAGCTGAGTAAGGTAAACGTAAGCTTTCTGGCTCAGTTTAGGATCGAAAGCTGAAAGCAGTCGATCGGCTCCTTCAACAAGAGTAATAGTCATATCTTCCGGATTGAGTTCAGGATATTCCCTGGGGAGAACATCGCGTTTCATCTCCCCCAAGGCACCGGCAATCTCAACTCCTGCAGGGCCACCTCCTATCACAAGGAAGCTTAGTAACTGCTTCCTGCGCTCCGGATCCTTTTCCATACATCCTCTCTCAAGACGGTCGAGAATCTCATCGCGTGTATGGCTGGCCTCTCCGGAAGTTTTGATACCAAATACCTTTTCGTCGAGTCCTTCCATACCAAAATAATTGTTGGTAGAGCCGGCGGCGATCACAAGCCGGTCATATTTCAAGGTCTCATAGCTCGTAGATACGGTCTTAGCTGAAATATCAATATTCTTGACATGTCCCATATGATATGTCACATCGCCCTTACTCTTTTTAAATTCCCTCCTGAACGGGAAGGAAATGCTCGGAACGTCAAGTGCCGACGATGCTATCTGATAGAACAACGGAGGGAAAGAATGATAGTTGTTGCGGTCGATGACTTTTACCTCATATTTCTTTCTGTCAAGATGCTTTGCTAGATTCATTCCAGCAAAGCCTCCTCCAATTATAACTACTGTCTGTTTTTCCATAATATCAAAATATAGTTCATAATGAACATTTCATAGTGCATAACTCCAAGGCATGGCTACGCATTCCTCTTATGATACAACATTATTGTTGCGTGTCGGGTTTGCAGAATTGAAAAAAAGTTGCTAACTTTGCTGAATGAAACTCTTCGGAAAATTCTTTCTACTTTCAATATGTCTCGGGCTCCCTTTATCAGTATACGCCCAGATAAATGCAGAACAAGTCATGACCATCGGAAGAAATGTGCTTTCGATGGACGACTACATGCTTGCTATCCAGTATTTCAATCAAGCCATTAAGGCAAAGCCTTATCTTGCAGACCCGTATTTTCTGAGAGGACTTGCAAAGATGAGTCTTGATGATTACAAAGGAGCCGAGATAGACTGTACCGAGGCATTGAAACGAAATAAGTTTAAGACTGAAGCATATAAACTCAGAGGTTTCGCTCGTCAGCATCTTGGGTTGGATTCCCTTGCCATAGAAGATTATAACGAAGGATTAAAACATGATCCTACAGACAGATATTTTCTCTTTTATAAAGGAGTAGCCTTGACTACAATGAAGAAAAACGAGGATGCCCTCGAGACGATGAACCAGCTTCTTCGTCTATATCCCAGATTTGAGGAGGGATATGCCGCGCGCGCATCGCTTAATCTTCAGAGAGAAGACACAATAGCCGCGCTTGAAGATGTAGACAAGGCTATAAAACTTAACAGATCAATGGTGAATCCCTTTCTGATACGTGCTGAAATAGAGAGTAATCGTGGAAATTGGGAATCAGCACTTTCAGATATGGACGAGGCTGTGAAACTCTATCCAGAGGAACCGGGATTCTATATCAACCGAGCCTATGTAAGATACAATACTGACAATTATCTCGGGGCCATGTCTGACTATAACTTCGCACTCCAGCTTGATCCCAACAATATGGCAGCCCTCTTCAACAGAGCATTGCTGCGGTTTGAGGTCAAAGACTTGATAAATGCAAAGAAAGACTTCTCCACGGTACTCTCAATGAATCCCGAGAATTTTCATGCTCTTTATAACAGGGGTCTCGTTCAGCTCGAAACAGGAGAATACAAGGAGGCGCTTGCTGACTTCAAAAGCATTGCTAGAAAATATCCAAATTTCTATCCTGTCTATTATGCCATTGCAGAGGCAGAAAGGAACCTCGGCAACCTAAAGGCTGTGGGTGCAAACGTTAACCATGCCGAAAGCCTGGTTCGTAAGTATGTGGCAAATCCTGAGAGCAATCCTCTCGACAGACCCACTATTGCTGCCGGCACACAAAGAAACGCAAACAGAATTCCTGAAGGGGAGGAAGAGGATGAAAACGAAGTGATGAATAGATTCAACCAACTCGTCACAATGCAGGAGATGCCTCAGACCCAGATGTCATATAACGAGCGTATAAAGGGACGCGTACAGGACCGCAACGTGATAGCGGAGCCTGAACCCATGTATTCGATATCATACAATCCACCTTCCAAATCACTTGGTGGAGTCACGAACTATTTCCGCGCACTTGACGCTTTCAACCGTGGAAGATACATCCCCCGCACACTCTATCTCTCTCCTATTCAGTCGGGACTTTCAGACGATGACTATGACGCGCTTTTCAAGCTTGCTGACAACTATACTTCAGTGATTGCGGGCAGCGGAAAAAAAGTTCGTCCCGCCGACCTGCTTGCCCGCGGAGTAGCATACTCAATGCTTAAGAACTACAAAGCTGCTATAGAAGACTTCGACAGGATAATAGCTTCGAATCCAGACTTTACCATCGCGTTTATTTCACGAGGAGTGGCACGCTACGAAGAGGCTCGCATGCAGGAAGACCAAAGGATGGCCATGCATGAAATAGCTATGGCGGCAGCGGATTTCGATGCCGCAACTAAACTGGATCCTAACCTGATACATGCATGGTTTAACAAAGGCTTCATAATGTATAATCAACGAGACTATTCCCAGGCAGCGGAATGCTTCTCGAAAGCGATCGAACTTGATCCGGAATTCGGTGCCGCTTATTACAACCGAGGACTCTGCTTTCTTTCAACAGGCAGAAAGAACGAGGCTTTCGCTGATCTTTCGCGTGCGGGAGAGTTGGGAGTGCTTCCAAGCTATAATATACTTAAACGCATGAAATAGCTCTTGACGGCAGCGGACTTTTTAACTTCTGTAATCATATGTGCTTAACTATTCGGGCCGGATTGCCTGCAGCCACTACATTAGATGGAATGTCTTTTACGACAGTGGAACCAGCACCGATCACAACATTGTCTCCAATCTTTACGCCCGGACAGATCGTCACGCTTCCGCCGATCCATACATTGTCGCCGATGGTAACGGGTTCTGCCCATTCCACTGCTTTGTTGCGTTGCTCAGAATCAAGAGGATGGCAAGCGGTATATATACTGACGTTGGGACCGATGAAACAGTAATCTCCTATCCTTACCTCAGCCTCGTCAAGTATGGTAAGATTGAAGTTGGCAAAGAAGCACTCCCCTATATGTATGTTCTCTCCATAGTCGCAACGGAATGGCTGATTGAATTGAAACCATACGCCATGACTTCCTAGCAGACGGTGTAATATCTGCTTTTGATCCTCTATCCTGGAGGGTTTCATCAAATTAAATTCCCAAAGCAGATCTCGTGTCTTTTCAAGTTTCCTAAGCAGTTCGGGATGAGTAGCGTCATAGATCTCACCTTCCACCATCTTATGCCATATTTCTTCTTTAGATTCTGTAAATTCTTTTGTTTCCATAATTGCTTGTTAATTTATGCGGTAACTTTCAAGAACCTTAAAGCCCTTGCAGTACGCTTGGTAACCCGGTACAATAAAAAGGGGCAAGACGTACTTTATTAATAACAAAAATAATATGATAATTAAGCAAGGGAATAAGATTTTTTCATTAAATTTGCAATAAAAAAGAGGATGAAGAATATTAGGGAGAAGACAATCGAAGTTCTTGAAGGGATGAAGCATGGAGTCCTCGAGCGAGACGAGGCGCTCGCTCTCAGCCTGCTCAGCGCAATGGCCGGAGATAGCATGTTCCTATTGGGGCTTCCAGGAGTCGGAAAATCCATGATAGCACGCCGACTGAAAACTGCATTCAAAGATGCAACTGTTTTCGAATACCTGATGTCGCGTTTCTCGACTCCCGACGAGATATTCGGCCCTGTCAGCATAGCAAAACTTAAGGATGAGGATAGATATGAAAGGGTTACTTCCGGCTTTTTGCCGGAAGCTGAAGTGGTATTCCTGGATGAGATTTGGAAAGCGGGTCCGGCTATCCAGAACTCTTTGCTGACGGTATTAAATGAGAAATTATATCTGAACGGCAATAAGGAATTACGGTTGCCTCTGAAAGGAATAATTGCCGCCTCCAACGAACTCCCTGCTAAGGATGAAGGTCTTGAGGCTCTCTGGGACCGTTTTATAATCAGATATGTGGTTGCTCCAATAGAGAAAAGTGAAAACTTCAAGAAACTTCTTCTTCTCGATTCAAAGAATGAATTCAGACGGGTGTTCACTCCTTTTTCAGGACAAGACTACAATGAGATAGTAGAGAAGAGCAGAAATATCGGGATTCCTGATTCTATTCTCTACTGTATCATAGACCTTCATGACAAAATGTATTCCAAGGCAAATGCAGTGGATAAGATGACCGGTGAAAGGCTTGATGAAAACTCCCGCTACTACATTTCCGACAGAAGATGGAAAAAGTGTGTAGGTATACTTAAGACTTCTGCTATGCTCAATGGAAGAGACACTGTAGACTACAGTGACATCCTTCTATTCTCACATATGCTCTGGAACGATGACGGATGCATCGATGAGATAAGACAGATCGTTGCAGAGACGGTCGTCTCTGGAATCTTCAGGAAAATAATTGAGGAATTCAAAAGTGGCAAACGTCATGCCCCCGGCAAAAAAGCCAAAGATAAAAACATCTATTCACCGGATGGAATTGTCTATCTCATAGATTGCGACGGCTCTCCGCTCAAGATAAGGAAAGATGACTATGAAATATTGGAAAGCGACCCTCGAGGTATTTACTTCGGTTCTGAAACTACTGACGGCACTCTCTTATTCAGTGATGGGGGACAGTTCTCAGTCAGATTTGAGAAGAAAGGAATCATTAATATCAACGGTTATTCCTATCCTCTGATGACAACGTCTGACGAAGAACTCGACAAAGGGTTTATATCACAGACAGAGAATATTTTTGACACCACGATAAATTCTTTTTATCAAGATATCGACCGAAATCTTTTCACCGGCCGTTCGAAAGCTTTCCTTGCCATCCAGGCTGTCGCAGCAATATACAGAAAACGGTTTATGCAACTGAAAGGATAATGAATAAATCACATCTGACCTATATCCGGAGGATCATCGGCAGGGCCATCGCTGAGGAAAACCACACGGCCCTTATAGAGTCTATCCTTAGCATAAAGACTCCATCTTCCGGAATCTATCAAGTAATTCGCGATATAGTATGCGACGCACGGTTCTATTCGGTGATTGACAATGATAATTTCTGGAAATCCTACGGGACATACAAGATCAAACAATTCATAGACTCGCTAACACCGAATGAAATTGATGCAGAAGAGGCACTGACCATGTTGAAAGAGGATTTCCTCAACGAATGGATGGCTTCCCATATGATGCCGCTCAGCTCCGCCCGAAGAATGGAAATAGAGGCCGAAATACGTATCAACATGCTGCATGATGCCGGAGTGGGCTTACCGGATCCTGATGAGAATGACGGCTTGAGTTTAGGAGTCATAAACCTTGGAGAAGGTATCAAGGATTCAACTAACCGCACGGGGGAACCGGCAAAAGGACTTCCCACGCTCCTTAAGGACTATATGGACGATGCTAAAGGAGGTACTTCTCCAGGACTGCACAACGACGGCCATCAAGCAGACGTACGCTTTCTTGACAGTATCGATCCCGAGATAGTAAGACTTGCAGAGATGATTGGAAGACACTATGGCGACACAGAACCTTTGCGAGGTAGGTTCCGTCCTGCTCCCAAGAGCGATATAAGCGGCATCAGTGTGAGCAGCGATCTCAATTCACTGTTACCAATAGAAACCGCATTGCTCGCATCCCCCGAATCAGAAAAAATCTTTCTTGACAGATATGTCAGAAAGAAGCTTCAGACATTTTCATCCGTATCCGCCTCGCCTGGCGAAAGAGAAAAGAAAGGTCCCATATACTTGTGTATCGACACGAGCGGGTCCATGACTGGAGAACCGGAAGAATTCGCAAAAACGCTTGCTCTGGCCATCGCAATCATAGCCCAAAGAGAGAAACGGCATCTATTAATAGTCAACTACTCTGATTCGATCTCCTTTTTCGTACTCAGAAATTTGGTTGTACAGCGAAAGAAACTCATGGGTTTTCTTTCTGATTCCTACGGAGGAGGCAACGACGAGAACAAACTCTTTCGGTTTCTTTTCGAAAGGTTACCAAACACCAAAGGCTATGTGGATTTTTCCATAGACATGAGAGGAGCTGATCTGTTGGTGATATCAGATTTCCTATGGGACAGGATCGAATCTGTGACAGCAACCAGGATTGACACGGCGAGAAGCAACGGTTTGCGTATATTTTCAGTAGGAATCGATCAAGAAGAAAAGGGTTTCAGTCTTTTTGAGAAAGAACCTATTCTGCTCGAAGAATCAAGAACCGTCGGGGGCTACAGGTCGGGACAGCATTTCTACCTCAAAAGTGATTTTCGTTACCGTTACAGAATCGGAAGACTAAATCAAGATCTAAGATGAACAATGATGGGGTTGCAAATGTTAAAAAAAATAAAATACCCCCTTCTATAGCCTCCAAAAATTCTCAACAAGCAAAAAATTTAATCAAATATCAAAAGATATGTCAGCACAGGAAACACAGCATTTCTGGAATATTGACCGTATAATGAAGCTGCTTATCGGGCTTGCCATAGCTGCGGTGCTAATATTGCTTATAAGATATCTCAGTGATGTTCTTCTCCCCTTCTTTGTAGCATGCTTCATCGCATACATGCTTCAGCCACTCGTTGACCTTAACAGAAAGCTTATCCATGAGAAAGGGAGAGCCATTTCCTCCATTATGACAGTACTTGAAGTATTGGCTGTTGTAGTCGGTATCGTATGGCTCTTCCTACCCAACGTCATAAAGGAACTTGACGTGATGAACGTAATAATCCATGAAGTATCTTCCGGACAACGTCCAATGCCAAAGGAATATGGTGATATCATACACTGGGTGGAAAGCAACATACGACCATCCGACATAAAGTCGCAGCTTTCCGAGCTTCATCTCGGATCAATAATTAGTAAAGGGACTTCGCTGCTGAACGAATCTCTGAGCGTTATAGTCGGAGTTCTTGGTTGGGCCCTTACATTGATCTACGTTCTCTTCATCCTGATAGACTATCCGCAGATATCACGTGGATTCAAGCTTATCATCCCTCATAAATACAGGGATCAGGCCATGGTAGTGGTGCGTGAGGTTCAGACTAGCATGAACCATTACTTCCGTGGACAAGGTCTTGTCGCGCTTTGTGCGATGGTATTCTACTGCATCGGCTTCTCAATTGTTGGTCTCCCTCTTGGCATACCAATGGGAATTCTGGTAGGAATCCTCTACATGATTCCTTATTTTCAGTATGTGACTCTTGTACCTGTTGCTATCATATGCGCCGTTTTCTCACTTAGCGGTGAGGTAACTTTCCTAAGTCTTTTCGGAAGCTGTCTGCTTGTCTATCTTATCAGCCAGTGTATTTGCGACTATATTCTCACTCCACATATCATGGGGAAAGAGATGGGCATGAATGCGGCCATCATACTCCTCTCCCTCTCCATATGGGGAAGTCTTCTTGGAATAATCGGCATGATAATCGCACTTCCGGTTTCCTCTCTGATCATGGCCTATTACGAACGGTATATATCTAATCCTCGTTAGAAAAGATAAGTACCTGTCAATCATCCATCTTCACGCTCCTAAACTGTCCGAGAAGATTGAAGATTAAAGTGACGTCATCAGAGAGGGTTACTTCGTATTTTGATGAAGTCTTTTTAATCTTGACAATATTTACATCCTGAAAATTCTTGTTAACATAGTTTCTGATAGATCTCGGAATAATGTCTTTAGGTACTTCTCTACCCTTGCAGTCTACAGAAGTCCATTTTCCAGAGTTGCTGAACTCAATCGTTGTTCCGTTGACAAGTCTTACATCATAATCCGTCTTTTTAAGTAGATGCTTATCGGTCTTGATCATACCTACCTTTGCCTTAGGGAAATATGTAGTCAAGAACTGTTGTGCCGCTTCCGGTAGATCTTCCCTATTGATGGAATACTTATCAAAGGCGTAACCTGACATAGCAGTCATAATTACGGCAAAAAGTAATAAAATGTGTTTTTTCATAGCTTAATAA
>JAIECF010000210.1 GCA_029068655.1 Muribaculaceae bacterium
AAGTAATACATTCTATCCTTATACTTTTGGTTCTTTGTATTGCATTTGAATCAAGCGCAAAGAAGAAAAAGCTGTATCCCCGTGCCGAGATAAAGGTCGGATATACTTACCATAATACTTTTGTACGAGGTTCAGATGGTATAGTTAAGAAGGATATATCATTTGTTCTCCTGGCAAATAAAGAGAATTCAAAGTTCTATAGTCCAGATACTGAATCAAAAGATTCGCTTCAGTCTACTCCGAAAGGACGTGCCATCCACAAGCAAATCTTTGACGAAGCTGTCAGGCGATACAGTGAAACTAAGGATAGGAGTGCAATGAATGCTGTGGTTTATAATACATCTATGTATGTCTTTCGCTCTATTCCGGAAAACAAAATGACCGTATATGACTATGTTGGGGGACTATTGTTCTGAGCCTCTTGGGGAAATCAAATGGGAGATTGCTGACTCCACAAAGAAGGTTCTGGGATATGATTGCGTGATGGCAACCACAAATTATCATGGATGCGATTGGACAGCATGGTTCTCGCCTGATATACCGATTCCGGAAGGACCTTGGAAACTTACTGCACTACCCGGACTGATTCTTGAGGCGTCAGAGTCTTCTGGTCAACATAGTTTTGTCGCCAATGGATTGGAAACATCAGACCAGGAGATAGTTCCGATTTATCCTTATAAGCAGTATGATAAAATGTCGAGGATAGAAATGTTGAGGCAGTTAGCCAATTATAGAAACCATGGTAATTCAATAAATACAGCTCTGACAGGCATTGATTTTGGATGTGACCATATCAAGAATGAAGAGGAAGCCAGGATAGACTTCCTCGAGACGGATTACCATTGATAGTGATTGTAATGATGAATGATATAGCAAAATTTGCAATCGTTTCCCTTATCTTGTCATTTGCCCTAAATTTAATGGCAAAAGACAATGAAACAGTATATCGTGCCGTTTACGAATTCAACGGGATTCATACTTATATAGGAAATGATTGGGAGCCTGATCTTTCGGATGAAAGATCAGAAGTGAAATTCCGAAAAGACATTCTTCGTCTTGAACTCTATCCGGAATCCTCTTTTTGTTATAGTTACTACACTTGGAATTCTGATTCTCTGGAAAAAGTTCCTGATGGAGAAAAAATCTGGTATGAAATGTTTCGGGCATGGTATCATGGCGACCGTTCAAGTGAGCCTACCTATCCTCATATGCGCAGTACTTGGAAAATTGTAAAGAATCGGGCTGATAATACTATGACTGTGTATGATTTTTATGATAATGAGCATTATCAATATATAGATTCCATATCGACATTTAACTGGGTTATCACTGACTCCGTATCCCTAAAGAATGGATATGACTGTCTCCTGGCCACCTGTTCCTACCGCGGACGTGAGTGGAATGTATGGTTTTCAACTGATCTTCCATGGCATGACGGACCATGGAAATTCAGTGGATTGCCGGGGCTTGTGATTTCCGCTTACGATGCGGATGGTCTGTATCAGTTTGAACTTAAAGACATTTATCTTGTATCCGATCCTGTCAAACCATGGATGAAGAAACCGAAGAAAACTACAAGGCAAAAGTTTCTTAAAGAAAAGTTTGAGTATCTAAAACAACTTGACGGCGGTGTGCTGACGGCTGAATTCGGAATTAAGGTTGACACCTCACCAGAAAAACCCAGATGCTATAGAATAGGTCTGGAGAAAGATTACAATTATAAATAGGAGCAAATCTCGGTATATATCGTTTTGTTTATGAGAAGAATACTGATTTCAATAATATGTTGTCTATCCGTAATCATTGCTTTGGGAGAACAACCTATGGCGTTTCTTAAAGCTCAATATACCGAGTGGAATCATCGTTCGGGCGAAAAAGATGTAGAGCCGTATACACATGAATCGGATTTACAAATACACTACATACAACCAGCTCTCATCATTTAAAAGTCCACGTTGGCTTAGGGGTCGCCAACTCCTTGTTTCAGTATCCCTGAGAAAATAACACTCTCAGTTCAGTATTCGAGTGGATTTTCAGGCCATCGGTGTTTGGGATAGCGGCGGCGTAATTCTTTACGGACCTCGAAATATGTTTCTTTCCAGAAACCTTCCAAGTCCTGTGTAAGCTGCACCGGCTTGAATCCCGGTGACAATAGCTCCATCAGGACAGGCCGCTTACCTTCATCTACACGCGGAGTATTCATCATTCCTAAGCAATCCTGAAGACGTGCGCTGACTATAGGCGCTTCCGCTCCACGGCGGTAGTGTATTCGGGCATTTCGTCCCGAAGGCAGTTTGATATGTGTCGGTGCTATCCTGTCAAGCTCTTGTTGCTGGTCATAGTTAAGAAAGCTGAGAATTACGTTCCTCATATCGATCTTACGAAGTTCCTGCACTGTCGAGGCATTTCCTATGTACATCGGAAGCCATTCCTCGGCTGAAGCAAGCACCGTTTCAGTAGAAACATCTGGCAATTCCAGTTCTGGATGCCAACCGGCAGCAACTGCAATCCTAAGCTGCAGTCCCTGCACATCTTCATTGAAATCAAACATCGTCAGGCCCTCCTTGGGAGCGGCTGTAGCTACAGCGGAAGCTATCAGATTACGTACATCCCCTTTCAGTGGACGCGACGCGAGGAAGAGGAGCCCCAGCCGCAATTCCTCCCGCGCTATGGCCTTCCCCTCACGGCTGTTCCACATGACAGACTCTATCCATTTAGCTTGCGACATCACGAAATCCCTGTCGATGGGAGCTGCGAGAAATATGCGGGAACCCATTGACGCCACTGCAAGAAACTCATATCTAACAAGATCATCCGATGATTGCAGGGAAATCAATCTGCCACCTGTGGCGAGACTGTAATGACCTTTGTCATCGCGCATCGCTATCCTCTCGGGATATGCCGATGCTACAAGCCGGCCGATGTCTTCCGGTGCCGGATCCTCTGAATAATGCGGGGCCTTGACAAGTCTTCGGTACTGAGCCGAAATATTTTCGATTCTTTTCCATTGGGCAGGCATCCTGCCGTTCCGGTTTTGCCTGAGTAATGCTATTCTTGTAGAAATATCAGCGTCTGATTCATCGGGATGAGGATCTTTTTCTTCAAGCAGTGCGGCTATATCGCATGCGATCTCTTTCATATCCCCGGCCTCTGTCAGCATACTGGCAATTCTCGGATGGCATGGTAGCTGGGCTATTCTTTTTCCTTTCTCAGTGAGATGGCCGGCATCGTCGATTGCGTTCAACATTCTAAGCAGATTTCCGGCATTCCTTAAATGACCAGGTGGGGGAGGCGTGACCCATGGCAACCGCATCGGATCGGTTTCTCCCCAGGCTGTTGTAGTAAGAACCATTGCGGAAAGGTCTGACCATTCGATTTCCGGTTGACGGCATTCCTTCATTCGTGACTCGGTAGCCTTTGTCCATAGGCGGTAGCACCTGCCGGGCATCAGACGTCCTGCACGTCCGGTCCTCTGAACCGCCATGTCAAGAGATATCCTTGCCGTAGTGAGGCGGGAGAGTCCTGTGGAGGGGTCAAATACAGGGGTTCGGTAAAGACCGGAGTCTACAACTACTGTAATTCCATCGATGGTAATCGACGTCTCCGCTATGGGAGAAGAGAGCACGATTCTGCGTCTTCCTAATGTGGGTGCCATCACGCGTTGCTGTTGCTCGGCAGGCAGCATCCCGTAAAGTGTAAGGATTTCTACATCGGCTATGGTATTTTCAAGAAGATCGTGACATTTCAGGATTTCCGTTTGTCCCGGAAGGAACGCCAGGATATCTCCGTCATGCATGCTCATAGCTTTTCTGATAGCGCCCGCAACAGCTTGTGCGCAATCTTTGAAATCGAAATCCTCACCATATATTACATCTACCTCAAAACTCTTTCCCTGACTATGCAGATGTCTGGCATCTATCGCTCGGGCCAGTGATTCTGCATCGATAGTTGCTGACATAACAAGAATCTTAAGGTCCGGACGGACTACGTTCTGTATCTCGCGCGTTAACGCCAAAGTAAGATCGGAACTGAGACTTCTTTCATGAAACTCATCGAATATGACTGCTTCCACTCCATCCAAAGTGGGATCCTCCACCAGCATCCGTTCCAATATACCCTCGGTAATTACTTCAATACGTGTAGATATAGAGACTTTGGTATCAAACCGAACCCTATATCCTATAGTTTTGCCGATTTCTTCCCCTATCATGGAAGCCATTCTTTTGGCCACCTGTCGCGCTGCTATCCGTCGGGGTTCGAGCATCAGTATCTTACCGTTCGGTATGCTTGCCAACAGAGTAAGGGGGAGAAGCGTTGATTTGCCCGCCCCCGGAGGAGCCGTCACCACAAGACGCGGGTGGCTTGCCAGCGAAGCGTTCACTTCGTCAGCTATCTCCGATACCGGTAACTGTCTGAATCTATCTCTGATACCCATAAGACTTCAATTTTTATTTGTCAAGCTTAACTAGCATATTCTTGTTCTTTAGTACTTATACGGAGTTTTTCAAATATCTCTTGTTCGCCTCTTCATTCTGAGCCTTTACTTCTGTGCTACTTCGTGCATTATCTGCGCGAGCATCTCATCGGTTGGTTATTTACCGGAATTAAATCGGTATGAGTTCAGTACAGCTTCAGACATAATTAAAGAATTATAAAGGCAGGGATTTCAGCATTTAGAAATCCCTGCCATGTAAATTTATCCTACTTTATTAGTCTTCGATTGCAGCCTGCGCCGCTGCTACGCGGGCGATGGGCACGCGGAAAGGTGAGCAGCTTACGTAGTTCATGCCGATCTTTGCACAGAACTTAACTGAGCTGGGCTCGCCACCGTGCTCGCCGCAGACGCCTACCTTGAGGTCAGGGTTGGTAGAACGGCCTTTCTTCACACCCATCTCCACGAGCTGGCCAACACCTTCCTGGTCGAGCACCTCGAACGGATCGACTTTCAGGATACCGAGCTCCTTGTACTTCTTAATAAACTTGGGAGCGTCGTCACGGCTATAGCCGAAGGTCATCTGAGTAAGGTCGTTTGTTCCGAATGAGAAGAATTCTGCTACTTCTGCAATCTGGTTGGCAGTGAGAGCTGCACGAGGAACCTCGATCATAGTACCTACCTTATAAGGTACAGTCTCTCCTCTTTCATCAAATACCTTAGCGGCTGTTGTGTGGATTACATTTGCCTGGTGCTGGAGCTCCTTGAGCGTACCTACAAGGGGAACCATAATTTCAGGATGAACCTTGATGCCCTTAGCCTTGCAGTTGAGGGCTGCTTCGATGATAGCACGGGTCTGCATCTCAGTGATCTCAGGATATGTGATGCCGAGACGGCAGCCACGGTGACCGAGCATCGGGTTGAACTCTTCTAGAGAGTCGACCTTAGCCTTAACCTCTTCGAGTGTAAGACCCATTTCCTCTGCCATTTCCTTCTGTGTGGCTGTCTGGTGAGGAACGAACTCATGCAACGGGGGATCAAGCAGACGAACTGTCACGCCATAACCGTCCATTGCTGTGAAGATACCCTCGAAGTCACCGCGCTGCATCGGGAGCAGTTTAGCGAGTGCGACACGACGGCCTTCCTCGTCGCTTGCGAGGATCATCTCGCGGATAGCCTTGATACGGTCACCCTCGAAGAACATGTGCTCTGTACGGCAGAGACCGATACCCTGTGCTCCGAATTTACGGGCCTGCTTTGCGTCACGCGGTGTATCAGCATTGGTGCGAACAAGACACTTGGTGAATTTGTCAGCAAGGTTCATGATTGCTGCGAAATCACCGCCGAGTTCCGGTTCTGTTGTCGGAACCTGACCGTCATAAACATCGCCAGTGGAACCGTTGAGGGAGATCCAGTCGCCTTCCTTATATGTCTTGCCACCCATTTCTACTGTCTTGGCCTTGTAGTCAACGCGGATTTCACCTGCACCTGATACACAGCACTTACCCATGCCGCGGGCTACCACTGCTGCGTGGCTGGTCATACCGCCGCGCATTGTAAGGATACCCTGGGCTACTGCCATACCGCGGAGGTCTTCAGGAGAAGTCTCGATACGTACGAGTACAACTTTACGCTTCTTGTCAGCCCATGCCTCAGCATCTTCTGCAGAGAATACTATCTGGCCGCAAGCTGCACCAGGAGATGCGGGAAGGCCCTTGGCAACAACCTTCGCACGCTTGAGAGCGTCCTTGTCGAAGATGGGGTGGAGGAGTTCGTCGAGCTTCTGGGGCTCCATACGGAGAAGAGCTGTCTTCTCGTCGATCATGTTGTCGCGGAGAAGATCCATAGCGATTTTCACCATAGCTGCGCCTGTACGCTTGCCGTTACGGGTCTGGAGCATCCAGAGCTTGCCGTTCTGAATAGTGAACTCCATATCCTGCATGTCGCGGTAATAGTCTTCAAGACGGTTTGCGATTGCGATGAGCTCGGCTGCACAGTCAGGCATCGTCTCCTCCAGTGCGGGATATTTTGCTTTACGCTCTTCTTCAGAGATACCCTGAAGCTTAGCCCAGCGGCGTGAACCCTCTATAGTGATCTGCTGCGGTGTACGGACACCTGCTACTACATCCTCGCCCTGTGCGTTGATAAGATACTCGCCGTTGAAGATGTTTTCGCCTGTGGCTGCATCACGGCTAAAAGCAACACCTGTAGCTGAGTTGTTGCCCATGTTGCCATATACCATAGCCTGTACGTTGACTGCAGTTCCCCATTCCTCAGGAATCTGGTTCATACGGCGGTAGAGGATAGCGCGTTCATTCATCCAGCTGTCAAATACAGCGCAGATGCCACCCCACAGCTGTTCCCATGCTGATTCGGGGAAGTCCTTGCCGGTATATTCCTTAACGGCTGCCTTGAAACGCTTAACGAGTTCTTTCAGGTCGTCTACATCAAGTTCGGTGTCAAGCTTAACGCCCTTCTCTTCCTTCACCTGATCCATGATGGCCTCAAAGGGATCTATATCGGTCTTGCTCTTGGGCTTCATTCCAAGCACTACATCGCCATACATCTGCACGAAACGACGGTAGCTGTCCCATGCGAAACGCGGATTGCCGCTCTTTTCAGCCATAGTGGCGACGGTGGCATCGTTCATACCGAGGTTGAGGACAGTATCCATCATGCCGGGCATGGAAGCGCGTGCACCAGAGCGAACTGAAACAAGAAGGGGGTTGGAAGGATCGTTGAATTTATTGCCGGTGAGCTCTTCGATATGAGCTATTGCAGCCTCGACGTCTTTCTGAATATCGGCTACTACCTTGTCACGGCCGTACTGAGTGTACTCTGTACATACTTCTGTAGTGATAGTGAATCCGGGAGGTACGGGCATTCCCAGAAGATTCATCTCGGCAAGGTTAGCTCCCTTGCCGCCGAGAAGATTTCTCATCTCGGCATTACCTTCGGCCTTACCGTTGCCGAACGTATAGACTTTCTTTGCCATTTGTAATTATTTATATTAAAAATATTGTCTTATATTGGTCATATACCTTAACCCTGACATCCTGCCTCACGTAGGTAGGTGAGGGGCATTTTCGTCCGTATTCGGATTATGTGTGCAAATTTAATAAAAAACCTCCGAAAAACCTAAAGAATAGGGTGAATA
Source organism: Muribaculaceae bacterium (assembly GCA_029068655.1). GTDB lineage: Bacteria > Bacteroidota > Bacteroidia > Bacteroidales > Muribaculaceae > Lepagella. Next base: position 7,590 of record JAIECF010000210.1, read on the forward strand.
TTTTATCCAAAATG
>JAIECF010000211.1 GCA_029068655.1 Muribaculaceae bacterium
CGGGCGATTAGCTCAGCTGGTTTAGAGCGTCTGCCTTACAAGCAGAGGGTCTGCGGTTCGAATCCGTAATCGCCCACCGATTAATTCAAGCAACAACTTGGGCGATTAGCTCAGCTGGTTTAGAGCGTCTGCCTTACAAGCAGAGGGTCTGCGGTTCGAATCCGTAATCGCCCACAAGAAGAGGAAATGCGCGAGCATCTCCTCTTTTTTGTTGCCTTTTTCACCTCTATCTGTAAAAAATCCCTATTTTTTTACTACTTTTGCAGTATGAAAATCGATGAGATAAAAGACATACGTATCGAAGACTTCGACTATCCTCTCCCTGACGAGAGAATAGCCAGGCATCCCCTCGCCGACCGCGATTCCTGCAAACTCCTAATGCACGCCGACGGCCACACATCCCACCATACCTTCTCCGACCTCCCGGACCTGCTCCCTGGCGGCGCACTGCTCGTAATGAACAATACCCGCGTCATCAATGCCCGTATGGAATTTCACCGTGCCTCCGGCGCCCGCATCGAAATTTTCCTTCTCGAACCTCTCGAGCCACGTGACTACGCTGTAGCATTCCAGACACGCCGAAACTGCCGCTGGCAGTGCCTTGTGGGAAACCTCAAGAAGTGGAAAGACTCATATCTTGAAAAGACACTCTACATAGACGGCCGAAAGGTGACGCTCAAGGCGATCCGCCATGAAGCCCTCCCCGGCAATGCCCACGACGTAGAGTTCGAATGGGACGATGACCGGGTGACGTTCGCTTCCATCGTTGAGGCCGCCGGAAACATTCCTATACCTCCTTACCTGAACCGCAAATCGGAGGAATCCGACTCTACCGACTACCAGACGGTATACAGCCGGATCGAAGGAAGCGTGGCAGCCCCCACAGCAGGACTACATTTCACTCCTGAGCTCCTTGGGCGAATACGTGAGGGTGGTATAGAGACCCGTGAGGTGACGCTTCACGTCGGTGCCGGAACCTTCCAGCCGGTCAAGAGCGAGGAAATCGGCGATCATCCGATGCACCGCGAGACCTTCGAGGTGGATCTCGACCTCGTGCGCACACTGCGCCACGCTCTCGAGACGCGCCGCAAGGTGCTTGCAGTCGGCACCACTACCGTCCGTACCCTTGAATCACTTCCCCTGCTCGGCATCCGCCTCCTCCGCAACCACACGGAAAACGGACAACGGAAAACGGACAACGAAATAACGCAATGGGAAGCCTATGACGATGAAGCAATCGACATCGACACTGTAGATGCACTGAAGGCAATAGAGGAATATATGGAGAAAGAGGGAACCGACCGGCTGTCGGCCGCGACCTCTATCATGATAGCCCCCGGGTTCAAGTGGCGCATCGTAGACGGAATGGTCACCAACTTCCATCAGCCTCAGTCGACACTTCTGCTGCTTGTGAGCTCGCTCCTTGACGGCGATAACCTCTCCGCTTCGTCCTGGCGTAGCATCTATCAGGAAGCCCTCGACAATGGCTACCGTTTCCTCTCGTATGGCGACGCATGTCTTTTCCTTAAAGATTAAAGATAAGAGATTAAAGATTATTTCATGATATTTCAAGTCAGATCGCGATCAATCATGATAATTCTTGATTCCTCACATCAATGACAACTACGATGACAACGCACAACGTAAATATCCCAGGGTCAAAGAGCATCGCCGCTCGTGCGCTTGTCTGCCGGCTGCTCGGCGGACATGACACAATGCTCACAAACCTTCCCGACTGCGGCGACACGCGGGGAATGCTCCGCCTCACTGAAGCCGTTCGCCAGGCTCTCGCCACAGGAAACCCCGTCAAGGTCGATATAGGGGAGGGGGGCACTACCCTCCGCTTCGGAATGGCCGCATGCGCCTCCATTCCGGGACTTGACATCACGCTGACAGGCAGCCCCCGTCTGATGGAGCGTCCGCATGCCACCCTTGTGGATGCTCTCCGCGACATGGGGGCGGATATTACGGCAATCCCTGAAGAAAATGCCATCCATATTAAAGGAAAACTTCTTTCCGGAGGGATTTTAGAGCTTGACGGAAGTGTCAGCAGCCAATATCTCTCAGCGCTAATGCTTGCTGCTCCGACATGGCAGGCCGACACACGGTTCATCCTCAAGGGGCAGGTGGTATCCCGTCCCTACATCGAGATGACCGCAGGTGTGATGCGTGCTTTCGGAGCCGACGTAAACATTAAGAGTGAAGAGTCAAGGGTGAAGGGTCAAGGGTCAGACTCCAATTTTCAATTCTCAATTTTCAATTCTCAATTCGAAGTATGCGTCCGAGCCACGGGCTATGCGCAGTGCGCCCGCTACGACATCGAGGGCGACTGGAGCGGCGCATCTTACTTCTTCGAGCTACGGCTTATCGCCGAAGAGCTCGGACTCGAGCTCCCGGAGTTTTCCATGCCGGCGCTTAAGTCTCCCGCGGAGTCGCTTCAGGGCGACAGCCGGGTAGCAGCCATTTTCGCCGAAGCCTCCCGCAAGCTGGCGCACGGTCGAAGTGTCGCTACCGGCATGGATGCATCAAACGTACAGCATCAAACGTACAACCTATCTGACGCTCCCGATCTCGTGCCTGCCGTAGCGGTAGGCCTCTGCGTAGCCGGTATTCCCTTCAGAATCGAAGGAGTAGGGCATCTGCGCCATAAGGAGAGCGACCGCATGGCGGCGATAGCCACTGAACTTCGCAGAATAGGCTATGTAATTGCAACCGGCGACGACACAATGACCTGGGACGGTTCGCGTTGCGAACCCGAGGCTGAGCCTCTGATACGCACTTATAAGGACCATCGCATGGCTATGGCGTTCGCTCCCGCGAAGCTTGCCTTCCCTGCCTTGCGTATTGAAGACCCCGGCGTTGTAGAGAAATCTTTCCCCGACTATTGGCTTGAGATCTCAAAATTATGGAAGGGAGGATTCCCTACGCCTCCACAAGCGGCTTCTCCGCTTTCTGAAAACTTATAACTGAAGACTGAAGACTGAAAACTGAAGACTTAAGACTAAAGACTAAAGACTAAAGACTTAAACATGACTGGGGCCCTACTGATATTAGCCGTCACCGCCGCCATCGGCGTTCTTCTCTGGGCATGGGAACGCTATCGTACCCGGCGCCATGGCCATTCCCTCCATCACCATAGCGATCAGGGAAAAACGGAAAACGGAAAACGGAAAACGGAAAACGTGGCCTGCTGCGGCCTGCATGCAATCTGCGAGAAGACAGGACAGATCAACGAGCCCCCTGTCTATTACGATGACGAGGAACTCGACCGATTCGCCGGGCGGGCGGCTACTGACTATACCGATATGGAGACTGAGGAATTCCGCGACGTGCTGCTGACCCTCCTCCCTTCCGATGCTCCCGGCTGGAGTGTGAGTCTGGAGAAGCGGCGTATCAATCTCCCTGCCGAGCTGCGCCCGGAGCTGGAACTCCTCCTCTCCGAGCAATAATGAATTGTGCATTATGAATTATGAATTATTACAATATGCCTTCTTCCGCAACGCTATGGCGGGAGTGGCACTTATATCGGTAGCCTGTGCCGTAATAGGCGTCTACGTGGTGACCCGCCGCATGACATTCATCGCCGGGGGGATCACCCATACCTGCTTCGGAGGTCTCGGGCTTGGCTACTTCATGGGCTGGAATCCGCTCGTAACTGCAGCTGCTTTCGCTGTAGCCGGCAGTCTCGGTGTCGACGCTATGTCGCGGGGTCGCGTGCGGCGTGATTCGGCCATAGCAGTGGTATGGGCGCTCGGAATGGCTCTCGGCATATTGTTCGTATTCCTTACGCCGGGCTACGTGCCTGAGCTCAATTCCTTTCTCTTCGGCAACGTACTCAACATAACGCGTGCCGATATCTGGATCTTCGCAGCATTCGCGGTTCTGGCTGTGGCGCTTTACGCCGTCTTCGGAAAGGTGATAATGGCTGTCAGCTTTGACGAGGACTTCGCGCGCACACGCCATCTTCCTGTCAGACTCATAAATATGGTGATGATGGTTATGGTGTCGGTATGTATCGTGCTTACGATAAAGATGATCGGTGTGATGCTGCTGATGTCGCTCATTTCGCTGCCGCAGCTCGTGGCTGAACGTCTCACCCGAAGCTATTCGCGAATGATGCTCCTGTCGGGCATAGTGTCACTCATTGGTTGCTTCGGGGGCCTCTGGCTGTCGGTTCTGATCGACGTTCCCGCTTCAGCCGTGATAGTGATCCTCCTTACAGCCTTTTATGGTATGGCCCTCCTAAAAAAATAAAGGACCCCCTCAGGGTCCTTTTACTGTCAGCGTCCAACGTCAATTAACACGCTTCGGGCTTACCTCGATGATGGAGCCGTCCGGATTGAAGTCAAGAGGAGAGATGCAGACCTCGCGGTGTGTGCCGGGGCTGTAATCCCTGTTCCTGTAGTCGGGATTGATGCGGTGATAGACGATATACCAGCGGTCGGCCTCACCGTTCTTGCCCGGTACGCGCAGCACTGAGTTGTGGGCCGTGCCTATCATGCCGTTCCCGCCGTTCTGGATGAGTACGATGGGGCGCTCCGCCACCTTTATCGGACCAAGCGGAGAGTCGGAAGTGCCGTAGGCTACATGGTAGTTGGCCGCTCCGGTGTCGTCGACCGACCACATGAAGTAGTATTTGCCGTCTTTGTAGAATACATAGGGCGCCTCGCGGTAGCTGTAGTCCTGGAGGGTTCCACCTTTGGGCGTCATCACTGTTATTGTCTCTTCCTTTATCGATGTCATATCGGGATTGAGCTCGGCTCCCGCCATATAGCCGTTGCCCCAGTAGAGATAGGGTTTGCCCGAGGCGGGGTCAGTGAAGACATCGACATCTATCTGCTGTCCGTGGCCTACGGGCGATTGCGTGATCATAGGCTCGGGGAGTGCCTTGAAGGGGCCTGTGGGGGAGTCGGCCACGGCTACCCCGATCTGCTTGGATTCGCCACCCTTCGGTTTTGCACTGAAATATAGGAAATATTTGTATTTTCCGTCGATTTTCTTCTCCTCTATAGCCGGGGCCCATAGATTGCCGTCGGCCCAGGGGATAGACTCGGTGGCGGCGTCGAGTGCTACTCCCTCATAGGTCCAGTCTCGGAGGTTGTCGGAACTGTAGCACGTATAATAGGTGCCTCCCCAGCCGGGGAAGCCGTCGGTCGTGGAATATATATAGTATTTGCCTGTGTTCTCGCTCATAAGCACATCCGGGTCGGCGTGGAACTCGGGAAGCACCGGATTTGCTATCTTCACGCCGGCGCTCGGAAACGCTTTCTCAAGCCTCTGGTATTCGTCTTCTGTTATCTGGATCACAGTACCATGGCGCGGATGGAAATCCATGGTCACGTCGGCGTCGATATTGCGGAAGTTGTCAAGATCTGTCGATTCCGTAAACTGGTAGGCTCCGTTCATGTAGACGTCATACATGAGTATGTACTTGTCTGAGTCTATCATCTTGAATGTACCGGCTCCTTCCACAGCATTGTCGGTCTGCTGCTTATAGTCGTCTGATTCGATCCATTTGCCGGAAGTGAGTTTATCGGTGACAGCTTTCTTTATTCCGTTGCCGTCGCCCTCTGTCTTATAGAAGAGATGGTACTTGCCGTCTTTGTATACGATGTCTCCGTCGATGCAGCTTTTCTTGTTTTTCGGTATGAAGAGGGGCTTCGGCTTTCCGATAAAGTCGGTGAAGTCATCATTGGCGTAGACATAGTAGATTATGTCGGGTCCGTTGCCGTGCTGCATAGAGAAGTAGACCATATACTTGCCGGCATCCTTGTCGTAGATTGTCTGGGGAGCCCATACTCGCTTGAGGTCGTCGTTTCCCTTATAACGCTTCTGGATGTTTATCACCGATGGTGTCCAGTTCACAAGGTCGGTTGATTTAAGGAGGGTGAGTCCTCGGTTGGAATCCCATCCCTTATTGCATGTCATGTCGGTGACCACCATGTAGAACTCCTTTCCGTCTTCGCTGCGTAGGATATGAGGATCGCGCACTCCGCCTGTTTCGCTAATAAGCTTGGAGTCGATCACCGGAGCGTTGTCGTTTAAGGCCTTGAAATTAAGACCATCGCGGCTGAGCGCGAAATTGATCGATTCGTCGCGCGGATCGTTGCCGGTGAAATAGACAAACAGGTAGCCGGACATATCGTCGGCACCCTTCATCGTGGCGCCCAGGGCAAGCGATGCCAGAAAGGCGCAAAAGAGTCTTTTCTTCATGATAAATATAGGTTGCAGTTTGAAGTATACTTAATATATGGGGGCTTCAAAATTCAAAATTACAATAAAATTTCGAAATAAGGCCGTTTCTAAGTCAAAAAAGCATTATATTTGCAGAAAAAACAACATAAACCATCAATATCATATGAGATTTATGAGATTATCTATGGTTGCCGCTGCGATGGCGGCATGCCTTGCGTCCGGAGCGGCGCGTGGAGTTGAGGATGTGGTCGCGATGTGTCCTGAGAAGGCAGGAGGCATATATTATGCCTATGATGTGGCGACGGATTCAGTGGCTCCTGAGCCGGATGGATATGTGCCGGTCTATATCAGCCACTACGGGCGCCATGGTTCCCGATGGCCGGTCAATCAGAAGATATACAAGATAGCGGGCGACTTCTTTCAGGAGCAGCAGCTGGCCGAGAACATTACTCCTGAAGGCAAGAGTGCATGGAAGCTGGTCACCCGATGCGCGGGAAACGCTCAGGGACATCTTGGTGAGCTGACGGGAATGGGGCAACGGCAGCATCGCGCGATAGCGGGGAGGATGCTCGGCAGGTATCCTTCTCTCTTCAAGGGCGCAGGTGTGCAGGCCCGTAGCTCGGTCGAGCCGAGATGCATCATGAGCATGATGGCGTTTTGCGACGAGCTTGAGGAAAAAGTCCCGGGTCTGACTGTTTCAAAGCATGCTACCCCCGGCGACATGGATTTCATTCATCACAACACTCCCGAAGCCAAGCTTAACACCGGGGAGGACGCCCCGTGGATGTGGGAGTTCTGTAACTATCGCGATTCAGTGTCTCGATGCCATAAGACCGCGTCTAAGTTATTCAGGAAAGTGCCCGATGGAGATTCTCTCGCCATATTCATGCGCAGCCTGTATGATGTGGCGATTTCTGTGCAGGATATCGACAGCCTCGAGGCCGATCTCATATCGCTGTTCGATGCCAGTGAGCTTGCCGGATTGTGGAAGGCTTCGAATTATATGCAGTATGCGGCTAACGCAAAATCACCGGAGAGTCTGTATTCCGGTCCCGAAAGTGTACGTCCGCTGCTTGCTGAGATTGTTGACAGAGCCGACGAGATGATTGCCTCCGGTGAAGTGAGTGTGGATCTTCGCTTCGGACATGACACCGACCTCTTGCGTTTGGTATCGCTCATAGATGTCGACGGTAGCGGAGTCGAACTCGAAGATCCCGAGGAAGTGGCTGAAAAATGGCGCAACTTTGAGATCTCGCCTATGGCCGGCAATTTTCAGTTGGTTTTTTACCGAAATGGGGAGGGCAAGATTATTGTGATGCCTCGCCTGAATGAGTCGCCGGTGAAGATAAGCGATGTGCCGGAGGCTTTCCCGGGTTATTATGATTGGGAAATGCTGAAGATTTATTTCAGTTCTCTGTAAATGGCTGAATGAAGTGATAAGAGGACAATAAATTTCAATTCTTATATTAACTTATTGAAATATATTTTAACATTTATTGATTTCTTTGATTACAAAATGCTTAAGCCCCTTATTCTGATAAAAAGGGAATTTTTTTGCAAAAATATTTGCGTAGGGCGGAAAAATGTAGTAATTTTGCATCCGCAATCGGGAAACGACGGGTCACAGCAATGAAAGGCCGACGTAGTGAAGACGGTTGCAGCAATAAGAGAACAATGACTTAATGCCACAAGACAAGCAGCGGAAATGACCTGAAAAGGTTGTTTCACTGGAATTGAGACAAGGGAAGAACGAACAAGGGAAACCGAGACGGACTTTCCGGAGATTCCTGACCTGAAGGCCGGATGAGACAAAATTCGAAGATATATATAAGAAATATATAACTAACAACGGAGAGTTTGATCCTGGCTCAGGATGAACGCTAGCGGCAGGCTTAACACATGCAAGT